>CBFCYF010000084.1:0-8260 GCA_965602195.1 uncultured archaeon
ATGGTTCACACAATTTATGTGGATTTCACTTGTGGTTTGATTCACAACCCTTTTATGGATCTCATAACTCGCATGGTTCACAACACATCACTGGGTTTCATTCTTTATATGGTTCACAGACTTTCAATGGATTCCACCTCATAGATGGTTCACATTACTCCAATGGGTTCCACATCTTATTTGATTCACAAGATCTTCTTGGATTTCAAACCTGAAATGGTTCACATATTTATATGGGTTTCACGTTATCACGGTTCACAAGAATCTTATGGATTTCATTTCTTTAATGGTTCACACAATTTATATGGACTTCACTTGTGGTTTGATTCACAAGACTATTTTGGATTTCACATGTGGGTTGATTCACAACCCTTTTATGGATCTCATCATCTACCTGGTTCACAGATTATATTTGGATTTCAGAGATTTTGTGGTTCACAATACTCCAATGGATTTCATTCACTATGTGATTCACAATAGAGGAATGGATTTCATATATGATTTGGTTCACAAATCAAAATTGGATTTCATAATGGCTCTGGTTCACACGCCATAAATGGATTTCAATTGACTTCTGATTCACACAACAGACTTGGATTCCATATTATATGTGGCTCACACGACTTTGTTGGATTTCAATATTTCCCTGGTTCACAGAGCTATCATGGATTTAACACAACATATGGTTCACACAAATATGTCTTTGGATTTCAGTCCTTATCTGATTCACAAAAAATTAATGGATTTCATTTCCTTCATGGTTCACAATTTCTACTTGGATTCCATTACATCCGTGGTCTTTAAATCGCCCATCTCCCCTCAACCTCATCATATTTGGGCATCACTATCCCCGTATGCCCGAGCTTCTCCTCTGGATAGGTTGGTCGTGTCTCCAAACCCTTCATCGTCCTGCCAACAAACCAAAAATGAGCTAAAAATAATTTCACCATCTTCCGCCTGGCTCGTAGCTCGGCTTGCAGCAGCCTCTCAGGTGCGTTTTTAGCTTCGGTTTCCATCAGCTTTACTTGTCTTGCCTTCTCGGTGTCGTAGATCCCCCGGTAATAGGGCGTTCTCTGTTTCACGAAGCTATCCCCGATCTTGTAGCATAGGACCCTTGCTTTAGGGGAGTAATCCAGCGAAACCCCCTTCCTCCTCTTAGGGGCTATGCCTCTTTCACCGCACTTCGGGCATTTACCGTCTGCCGTGGTGGGTACGAAGGTAGTCTTCCAGTCCTCTCTTTTCTCATCCCACACCTTCTGAGTGCATTTTGGACATACGACATGAAAACCATTATATCTCCAGAGTTGCCCGATCTTCTCGAAGGATTCGCAGTACCCGAATTCCTTCAGCAGATTAGCGGTGAGAACGGTTGATATCCCTCTCACGCCACTTATCCAGTCAGTCCAGAGTTCCTCGTCACAGATATACCACTCCATCACCTTCTTCCATTCGTTCTCCATCTTCTTCGTAACTGTAAACAGATCCTCTAGCTTCTCGACATACTGCATTTCATCTGCATTGACCTTATCCCCGCCCCTCATCTCTCTGAGCAGGGAGAAGATATTGTTGTCTGCATATTTCTTGTCGTATTTCTTCTTCTCTTTCTTCTCCTCGGGACCGGATGGATCCAACCCCTCGTTTTTTTCCCTCACTATCCCCCGCAACCGGTTCATAGAGGACAGCCGTGTAGCCTGGTAGTCATAGAATGCACCTGCCACCAGCCTACCTATTCCGTATCCAAAATCCGTTTTTGCCATTTTTTGTTTTTAGTGTCTTTCATTTAAACGCCTAGACTCCTCGCTCTTTCTCATTAGATATTCCTTCCACCCTCCAGGCGAAAGATCCTCCTTCCAGGGAGGTTTCTTCTTATCCTCAAGATATTTTTCCCATTCAGACATCATCCAA
The DNA here is from genome assembly GCA_965602195.1 of uncultured archaeon. Taxonomy (GTDB): domain Archaea; phylum Altiarchaeota; class Altiarchaeia; order IMC4; family QMZM01; genus CBFCYF01. The sequence goes on from CBFCYF010000084.1 coordinate 1,906, forward strand.
CCTCACATAAACCACTCATAATCACATCCCTTAGTTGTACACCAGATATAGTCATCCTCAGACATCAATGATTTATTATTGCATTTTGGACATTCATCCTCTAATTTTTCAGACATCAGTCAACCTCTTCTATCAACATTTTCTTCCTTAATCGTTTCATACATCGGCTGCACGCTTCGAGCTTCAAGGATCTATTAACATAACGTGGTCCTCTTTTTCTTTTGCTGCATAGATCACAGCTAAACCCGAAAAAATCGTCCTTAGTAGCTGGATATTCCACGAACCTAATAGGTATGTAGACAACCTTATGTTTAGCCATCATTCAATCCTCCTTGCTTTCATCCTCATCCATAACCTGCATGGGCAGGGGTAAAAACCTAGTTTCGCTTTTGATTATGGAATCAATAAACCCCTCACATTCATCCCCTGAAATAATTTCGAGCAATCTAACCTTAAATTCCCGTAGCTTAGTCTGTATAGATTCCAAGGCAACGTATTTCTCAGCAGAGTAGGGGATAATCCGTTTATATTTAGTATCACCCTTCCAGATGTCTTGTGGATAAATTGGCTTCCATATGCTCGCATCAAGTTTATCACTGTGCATCGGGGCTGAATAATGAGCTAAAATTTGCTCCGTAACTCCATCAGGGTATTTACAAGTACCCAATAGTTTTCCCTTGATATAAAATCCAGATAAGCTCTCCTGGTGGAATCCTGGATTGAAATTTATTAGTATCACAGGCTCCCAGGTGGTTTCCTCTCTTGATTTCGCCTCATCACGTATGGCCTGTTTTACTTTATTCAGGTCCTTGTCCTCGAACTCCTTTCCAATGAACTCAGCAAAGAACGTTGAATTAACTGAGTCAAACCGTATCTCTACATCCTCATAACGTCTGCCGAGACGCATTACATCAAATTTTCTTCCTCGTTTTCTCATCTCACAACACCTCCGATTTTCTTTTCACAAGCCTCTTTAAATTCGACTTGATTTTTACATCTGTAAAACTTCTAAGCTCCTTTATCAGATCCTCTACCTTCTCAGGTGATGGTTCCGGTAAATTATGATTTTTGCTGTCGGCCCCGATTGAGATAAACTCTGGTTTAATCAGGCTCATCCAGCTAACCAAAACATCCAAGTCAAAATCTAACACAGGCTCTATTGAAATCATTACCCTCTCCCTTTTTGGTATCGACAGCATTGCACTAAATCTCTCTCTCGGATTCGGGGCAGCGGAAATATCATCTGTATCCCAGTTTGTTTCTATCGTGGTTCCAAGAAGGAATTTTGGAGGGAACTTACCGAGGAAATCAGAAAACCTAGCCGGATTCTTGCTCTGAAATAGATACGTATTTTCGGGATATCCCCGACAATGCTCAAGAACTTTCTCTATCCATCCAATCTCAACCCAATCTCCAAACATATCGGAAGTAGAACCGACAAATATAAAGTTGTCTTCGCCCAAATTAGTTCTTAATTCTTTCTTTACGAATCTTGGTTCCATGGAATATCCATATCGCCTGTATATGTCTTTAACATAACAATAATTACAGTCATGAAGACAACCCCTAATAGGATTCCAGGTCGCATCACAAAATTGATACATATTGGATCCTTTTTTTACCTTATTCATACTCATTTTTTATTTTTTCTATCAGCTCCTTCTTGATTATGATATCAAATTCAACGTTTTTCCCCTTGGCACCCCCTTCCCTCTGTGTTCCCTTTCCCTTGTATGTGGGGATCTTCTCAATGTCTTCAAGAATTTTTTCAATCGTGCATTTCACTGCCTGACGCATCATGTGATCGAGTATTCTTTTTTGCTCGGTGTTCCGTATCCCTGAAATCAGCACATAGTAGTCCAGATTATGATCTTTAAGCCACCTCATTACCTTCCTTCTGATCTCATCACTCCGCATTTTTTGTTTTTTTGCAGGTGATTTCCATCTTTACTATTGTTTCTCCGTTTTCCATCTGGCTTCTCACCCAATCGATCTTGCATTGACGTGGGTTTATATACAATCCTTCCTTTATTTCAACAAGTTTTTGATCCATTTTCAAAACCCCTTATGTTCTTCCCACTTCCTCCTAATATCGTCTGTTGTCTTCCTCTTCTCATCCTTACGAATCTGCTTCACCAGCGTCCTCAACTCTGAGGCATCAACATGAATATGAATCGGAAACCTATCCTCGATCATCTGGGGATTTATTCCTACCTGTCGACACCATTTTTTTAAGATTTCATCCATCATCTAACCTGCTTATATTCACTCCACTCATATCCGCACTTCAGGCACCGGTATCTTACCTCAACATTGGGTGGTGTGCGAAATCTTTTTTCCTTAACATCTAATTCTTCTGACTCACAGCGACCACACGCATTCCCGGTTTTTTTAGGTTTTTCTTTCATCTTCCCCTGATTTTCCGGGTCAGTTCCCTTATTGCCTCAGCATTTATCTTCCTGTTTGTTTCAGTAAACAGCGTGTTGATCATCCTTATCTCACAGTCCTTCGGTTCTCTCCCCAGGAACCCCTTCACTCCTTCATAACATTTTGCCATGAGAGTTATCTGGCCGGAGATTAGCCGGTCCCGTGGAGGTAATTTATCCTCAGTCATTTTAGATCCTCCTCATTGATGTTAAAGAAGTGTTTAATCCAATTGACGACACAATCCATTTCATATTCTTCGCAATTAATAACTTTTTCAATATCACCATCTATTAGTGTTAATCTATTCTTTTTGTAATTCTTCGGTACCTCTTTTCTAATCCATTTTATCCACTTTATCGCTTCCCCCCTAACTTCCTCTATGAATTCCTCACATTTCATTCCGCATACGATCCTTTCATCGTTCAGAATTCCGAAAGTCCTTAATTCTTCAGTCATTCCAGATCCTCCTTAGTGATGTTGAAAATTTTCATGAGAATTTGGCATTCAGTAGAAGCAGATAAGTGAGCATAACAATTATTCTCTTCCCCATATGTACATGCATCAAAATAAAGTTCACCATCCTCATAAAAATTAACATCATGACTTTCATCACAGTATATACCCCCCTCTTTTACCTTATGAATTATATCTTTAATCCACTCAATTGCATTCTGTCTTACTTTTTCCAATTCTGTTTCTATGGTCCCCTTAAAATTCTCCTTCTTGAATCCCAATGAGTGGGTGCGGCCAATACCACGTAGTTCCTTTTTAACTGGCAGGTATAAATCCGTATCAAGCCTATGGCATAAGTTCTCTTTAATTCTTAGGTCCTTCAAGGTTTTCAAGTTTTTGAATTCATTCATTTTCCTTCGCTATGATAATATACCCCCTATGATTCAGCACATCTATTTCTCCAGCCTCCTTCATTTTCCGCAGGTGTTCCCGTAGCGTTGGCCGGGACATCTTTGTTTTATCAAGCAGTTCACCCAGGAGCATCATTTTGACTGGTTTTTGTTTTGCCAAAATGGAGTTCACCGCCTCTTTTACCACTTCTGTAGTTGCCATTTTTTTGTTATTTATTATTTATTTTATCCTCAAAGGTATATAAACCAAATGCAAAATCAAATAATTTACAATTGTATAAAACATGAAACATTTATATAATTCCCCCTAAATATCATCTATGCCTAAAACAGAGAGGGAATATAAGCTGATTATTCCTAAATGGGATAATGAAGGCCATAAGATTAAGTCAGAGGTCATCGAAAAATATGCCGGGGAGATGAGCGATAAGTTTGGTGGCGTATCCATCACTCCCTCGGTGCTTGGCTGCTGGAAGGATAAAGGTAAAATCCAGTGTGAGGAGAACATAGAGCTTGTGAGCGGAAGAGATATCCCGGATACCACAAATGGCAGGTCCAAGATATTCGAGGAAGATAAAAAATTCCTACGAAAATTAGCGAAGCAGATCGGCACGGATCTCGGTCAGGACAGCATCTATGTGACTGAGGACATAGTGAAGGACATCAGCTTTATTAAGGGTGAATACCGGGAGAAGCTCCCCCCCGCCAAACTGGGAATCAAGTGGTTCGAGAAACTCATATAGCATTTCTGAGTTCCTGCAAACCCTTGAATCTCTCCTTCATGCACTTACTGCAGATCCACACCCACTTCACATAGGATGTGTTCTCGGTGGTGCCACAGACAATGCACCTGCACATCTCTTTTTTACAGTTGTTGCACAGGGTTCTGCCGTGAACCTCTGATAGGTCCTTGTTGCTACCGCAAACCATACATTTTTTATTTCCCATCTTCTTCATCTTCAAACAGCTCGGTAAGTTCCATGATGCCTCTGTTGTCTTCATCATCAACTTCAGATTCCAGTTTTCTACAATGAACATCCACACTCTCCTTAAGCCCAAGTATTGAACCAACATAATCAATAACTACTGTTAATCCATTTTCACTTTCCTTCGCTATGATAATATACCCCCTATGATTCAGCACATCTATTTCTCCAGCCTCCTTCATTTTCCGCAGGTGTTCCCGTAGCGTTGGCCGGGACATCTTTGTTTTATCAAGCAGTTCACCCAGGAGCATCATTTTGACTGGTTTTTGTTTTGCCAAAATGGAGTTCACCGCCTCTTTTACCACTTCTGTAGTTGCCATTTTTTTGTTATTTATTATTTATTTTATCCTCAAAGGTATATAAACTAAATGCAAAATCAAATAATTTACAGTTGTATTAAACCAATTCTTCAACCGCCCCTATAACTAAACCTGAGAGATCCTCTAGTTTCTCAACTATCTTAACATTCAGTCCCTTGAAGTATTCCTCTTTTGAGTAGTTCCCATCATGTTCCTCGATTTTAAGCACGGTGATTATGTTGCCCTGGGATTGTAGTTCCCTGAGTCTGTCAGCTGTTCTCTCGGTGTTGTTGCATTCAAAATCGCTTATGAATATTATGAGTGCGTTGCCTCTATGGTTTTTCACCAGGTTTTCCCCTTCAATCACGCCGTTAAGGGTGTTTGTTCCACCGCTTAGATATTCTTCCCATATTGATCTCTCTACTCTGCTATAGTCATAGGTAAAATCTTCTGACAGATACGCCGGGGTAGTGAACAATACGACACCCGCCTTGACTTTATGGAGTCTGGCTGACTCTATCATCGAGTAGGTTGTTATGATTGCGATGTCTTTGCTCATGCTGCCTGATGTGTCCGTGATCAGAAGCACGTCTGGGACATCCCTGCCCTCATCCTCCCCTCTCTTAGCCTCGAATTCGACTGTGGTTGCCTCCGGTATTATCAGCGGGGATTCCTGGATGGATTCCTCAATATCAAGTCTCTCTATGGGGGAGTCAAGCGTCCACCGTTGCAGCGATCCTTTCTCGATATGGCCGAAACATGGCTTAGTAATCTTTACCTTGAATTTGATTTTCTTTTTAGCCAGGCCCCGGTAATATTCATACGGCTCAAGTATGGGCCGTCCCCCTGCCCCGATCCCGCAGGATACGATCTTATCTCCTCCCTCATCCTCATCGCCATCGGGGTTAACTGCATTCTCAAGCTCTCTCTTCTTTGCCTTCTCTGAATCCTCTTCCAGGTCTTCCCTGACCAACGTTATCCCGTAGTCTTTATCCATTAAGTCCTCGAGGTCCTTGATGAATTTAGCGATTCCCTCATACTGCTCGACTTCTCCCTCTCCTCCATCTTCGCCTTCGCCACTCATGGATCTGTCCTGCTCGGGATCCTGGAATTCGCTGTATTTGGATAGGATAGTGATTATTTTCCTTATTTTTTCGCTGTTCGGGGTGAAGTCCCGGACTATGTTGGTTATTCTCTTCCCGTCCTTTTTTTCTTTCTTACGTAGTCCGGTGATTATCTCCTTTCCGCAGATACAGTTGTAAAAACTTGAAAGTATCTGCCAGAAGGGGTGATCCGGCAATTTTCCATTTCCCTTTTCCCTCATCCTTTCTACGCCCAACTCGACTGTATGTGCCAGATCATCACCAAGCTCGGTCATGATGAACTCATCAACTATGCAGTCGTAGACGACATTATTGATGTGGGCGATAAGCTCGATATTCCTTGCATACTCTGGGTTGATTTTTTTCAGTATGTTCCTGGCTATCTCCACGTATCTTTTATGGTCTGCAATGCTGAGAGGCATATAACAGAAATGACCGCATTCGTGCCTGAGCAGGGACCTGCAGTATTTTTCATCATCCATGAATTCGTTAGGGTTGACTGTAACAACGCCGTTTGTGCAGTAAAACGGCACATTCTCATCATCCGTGAATTCAAGGCGGGTGTGCGGGAAGTAATATTCCTCCCTGACATCCTCATATATCCCTCTTACTATTCCTTCATCCATTTTAATCCTCCTCCTCAAACAGTTCTGCAAGCTGCATTATTCCTTCTTCAT
>CBFCYF010000085.1:0-8226 GCA_965602195.1 uncultured archaeon
TAAGCACTCCTTTTGTGATTGAAAAACTCTATTTCGATAATCTGAAGGAGGGGATACTCAGAGGAGTTGATACCTCAATAAAGAAACTAAACGACATAGAAAGCGAGATAGAGAATAATCCCGGAATAAGTGATGCGGCAAAAGAGAGTATAATTGACGCATTGAATATAGTTGAAGACGGTTTCATATCCTACAGAGACAAAGTTGAAGAAGCAACAACATTACAGGAATTAAGCGCAGCAAATCAAGAAATAATAAAATATCTATGGGACAATAAAGATGTTATCAGGGAAAATATAAGGGAGGCGATTATTGATATAGCCGAGCAGGCACTAGAAAAAGCGGAAGAATTTAAGGAAAAAGTTGAGGAATTGCTTAAAATACTGAAGGTAACATGTCCCTCTGAAAAAGAAACCATCTCTGAAGTAGAGACACAACTACAACAACTGGAGGATGAAATAGATGCTCTTAAACAAGCAATTCACTCAAAAGATACACCAACCATCAAACAGGAGATAGAGAAAATAAGTCAATTAAGCAGGGATATAACAAATAATCTAGAGAAAATAAAAGCAGCGTGTCTGTGACAAAAAAAGGGCAGGACTCCGTGAACTCTCAGCTCTGCTTCAGTGCTAACGCACTCGCACAACATTCCTTAGAACCCTCCTCTTTTCGTGTACTGGCTATGAATTCATATAACAATGACAATAGAAAAATATGTAAACAGGGATGATCACATCATACTTGCAGACCAGTATTAACAACCTCATCCCCAAAAAAACATGAAACTTAAGCCGATAGGGGTACTCCGCACCCCCTACAAAAATATGGAGGATGCACCGCGTCAGGGGGGGATGTTAAATGACCTAGCAGAGATAGAGATATCCGGGGAATACAGAGACGGATTAAAGGATATTAAAGCATGGCAGCATCTGATTATCCTCTACTGGCTTGATAAGGCGAAAAGAGATACATTACTGACGATCTCACCCTTCGATTCAAAGATACACGGCGTTTTTGCGGTGAGATCCCCGCACAGGCCGAACCCGATAGGGCTTGCTGTTGTGGACTTGATCGAGGTAAAGGGTAATGTATTAAAGATACGGGGCATAGATGCGATCGATGGGACACCGGTGATCGACATAAAACCCTACTACCCTAAAATCGATAGAAAATAAGTCTCCCCTAATGAATCAGATTCTTTCTATATGAAACCGCCCCCTGTATCTCTCAAATATCCTGATGGTCTTAGGGCCGAAAACCCAGAGGAAGACTACATTCCCAAAGGCATGGAGACTATCGAACCAGAGACTATTCACCTGAACCGCCAGAAAAGTATTGAGGTTCAGGGGATAGATAAAAGAAGACCAAAACCACATGTTTGTAATCCACCCATAGAAATAACCACACATAAAACCCACCAGAAACAGCTTCCAGTTCCTCTTCAGATCAATAAAGCCTGCTGTAAACCCGACAAGCCCCCACGCAAGAATCTGGTAGAGCGTCCACGGACCCATACCCAGAAATAAATTAGAGATCAAGGGCGTAATCGCCCCAACCATAAACCCCGCAATCGGCCCGAACACATAACCTGTGCAGATTATGATGAAAGTAGACGGTTGCACACCCGGAACCACCGCAAAAGGAACCCTTGAAACAGCAGACACCGCCCCCAGGATTGCGATAAAACCCATCTCCTTAGAACTCATACTAATTCTCTCAAATTCCGATAGGAATGCAGCAACAGTGAGCAGAGTGATGATAAACACAAACAAACCCCATGTGCCTGTATTCGGGTTAAAGGATGAATCCGGCACAAATATTGGTATGAGAAATGATGCTAAACCCACCACGACCATTACGCCCAATATAATATAGCCTTTCCTCATCTTCACCATTTACTGTATCAACCGCTCCGCCTCCTCGACAGTTAAAATGTTATCCGGGACGTTATACCCTCTGTAACCCTGAACCATCCTGTTAATCTGAGGGGAGAACAGAAGCGCTTTAGACATCACCTTTCTTTTAGAATCATCCACAACTATCCTCCCTTCACTCATAAGAACAATCCTGTCAACATGTCCCGCAACCGTTTCGATGTCGTGACTGACCAACACAACCACCTTACCATCACCCCTGTAACCGTCGAGGAGATTCATCAGATAATTTTTGGAGGCATAATCCATCCCCCTCGTCGGTTCGTCTAAGATAAGAATATCCGGCTCGGAAACGAAAACAGAGGCCAACGCCACACGCTGCTTCTCCCCCCCGCTCAGCGACCTCGGATAATCACCTCCCTTATCTCCGAGACTGAACATCCCAAGAACATCCTCTGTCTTTGAGTGAATCTCACCTCTCTGCCTTCCCAGATTCTCCAGGACGTACCTGATTTCCTCCTCAACTGTGTCAGCGAAGAGATGGACGTTGGGGTTTTGGAAGACATAACCCACCCGATCAGCCATCTCTGCCACCGTAACATCCTTCGTATTCAACCCTGAGACAAGAACAGAGCCTTTTTTCGGCTTAAGTAAACCGTTTATGTGTTTCACGAGGGTGGTTTTTCCGGATGCATTCCGTCCCATTACCGCAATAAATTCGCCGGCATGTATTTTCAAGGAGATGTTGTCCAGGGCGTCGATACCATTCGGGTAGGTGTATGAGACATCCCTGAATTCGACCTTAACCTCCCCCCCGGCTTTCCTGTCATCTAACCGTATCTTCTTCGGTTTCTTGAAGAAATCCGTGAACATCCGGCGTCCCTCCTTGACGGTTAAAGGGATACTGCTGAGATTAAAGCCTCTGTCGCGTAAGGCATGTGCAAGTGAGATAATCGGCGGGAGACCAACTCCAAGAGACCTGAATTTTGGGGTTGCAAGCATCTCCCTCGGATTCCCGTCTAACTCTACTCTGCCCTCACCTAGGGCTATAATCCTGTCCACATGCTGAACCACCCGCTCAAGCCTGTGCTCAACTAAAACTATCGTTAAACCGAGCTCGTCATTAAGTCTCTCAAGGACATTAATCACCTCCTCCGCACTCTTAGGGTCCAGCTCGGATGTTGGCTCATCCAGGACAAGAACCTGCGGATGCAGAGCCAGATTTGAGGCTATCGCAACCTTCTGTTTCTCACCCCCCGACAGTTCATTGGGGTGCCTGTGTCGTATACCTGCTATTCCAACAGAGTCTAGGGCTTCCTCAACCCTCTTGTTTATCATATCCACAGGATAACACAGGTTCTCTAAACCGAAGGCGATCTCCCGTTCAACCTCACTCATAAGCAGCTGGTTTTCAGGGTCCTGGAATACTAAGCCCACATATTCAGCCATTACCTTGGTTGGCGTCTCAACAACATTTTTCCCGCAGACATTCACCTCCCCCCGCATCCTCCCCCCATAGAAGTGAGGTATTAATCCATTAAGACACCTGCACAGACTTGACTTCCCGCTCCCGGAGGAGCCCGCAACCAGAATAAATTCCCCAGGCTCTATCCTCAGATTAATATCCAGTAAAGCCGGTTTCGTGTAATCTGAGTAATAAAATGTCAGATCGTTTATCTCTATCATCTTGAGTTTATCTTTGTTAAGGGAATAATTGAGAGAATCAGGCCAAGGAATCCCCCTATGACGAGCATCTCATTATATGTGGGTAAAATGGGTTTCAGGGCAGGGTAATAACTGTAGTCTCCGAAACCAGCGGATTTGATGTAAACAACCATCAAAACTGCTGATATCATCAATGCGATTATGATAAATTCCACCCCACTTAACCCTGAATTCCTATAGAATGTCCTCTTTTTCGAGCAGCCGAATGCCCTGGATTCCATCGCCTCAGAGACCTGTATGGCCCGGTCAAGGGAGTTGGATAGTAGTGGGATTAATACCGGGATCCTGTTTTTAATTTTCTGTATCATGTTCCCGGAATTGATTTCAAGCCCCCTGCTCATCTGAACCTCACCTATTGTGTTACTGTCCTGAATCAGTGTCGGCATAAAACGAACCGCAAGCGAGGTAACGTATGCGGAGCGGTAGAATGGCTTGATCCTGGTTAATGAGTTGAGCATATCATCTGGATTCACGGTATATGTTAAGGTTGCGAATGCTGATATTATTGTGAGCAGCCTGAGTGCCATGCCACAGCCGTACGCCAGAGCCTCCAACGTGATCCTGGGGCTGCCCATCACAGGTATTTTAAACGGAAACACATAAATTATATGCGTCCCATGATAGGAGAATAAAGGGTTTATCAATATTATCAGCATACAGAGCCAGATACTGTATTTCATGTATGAGGTCCATTCCCTAAGTATTCCCGCGTATACCGCAATTAAAACTGTTGCCAGGAACAGAAGAGCCAGGTAAAGGGGATTATTGAAGACCAGCGCTGCTATCACCACTAAAAGGGACCAGATTATTTTACATAGAGGGTTGAGCCTGTGATACAATGAATCCTTTGTGGTAAATTTATAGTTTATCATTGTAAGGCACCGATATTATTTCTTTATTATGAATAAATATCCCGAAATGGTTTCGTAGAAGCTCGTGTTTTCTGGATAATATAACCGCAGCATCTTCGATCTCTTTTTCATCTGTACCCGAGATTATCCAGACGACATTCTCAAAGGCACCTGTGCCCTTAGGATTCCATGGGTTCTGGGTTGCAAGTATTACTGCACCACCTGCCTTTTCCACTCTCTCGCCTCCGGGGTTTAAAATAACAACCTTGTTGTCTTCAAAATAAGCGAAGAAACCTAGTTTTCCATGGTTCTCCATCACTTCATCTATTAACTTATTTGTGGAGTAACCGATCAGGATAATATTGGATCTTCCTCTCTCGGAATCACCTAGATTACCTGGTAATTTAACATTAATCTCTTTCACGCCGAGTCTGATTAATGAATCCTTAAGCTCATATGCTTCATCCCTGAATTCATCGTTCCCGTATATGATAACAGTAGATGGAATCTTCCCCCTGACTCCATGAAGAAACGGCTCCGGAAAGTCACCGATTATTGCCGGAATAAACGTTTGATAGCTCCACTCATGATAGTCCCACCTCACAACATCACCTTCATGTAGGATATAATCTGCTGCACCCGTATTTGCCGAGATTCCATTGATATAATAGAACCAGTCCCCCTTTGTACTTTGGCTTCCCCTATACCCTGAGCCGATGCCGTTTATGGCGTTTACAAAACCCCCGCCGTAAGATGTCTCCACATCGGCCACAGATCGCAGGGCATCCATTGCACACTCCCCTCCAAGTAACCTGTATACTGTGTCAAGGACTTCTTCCCCGCCGAATTTTTCATAGATAATAACCTTGATCTCACCATATCCGGTTCCAGGTTCAGGTGTCTCCTCCTCTGCTGTCTGTATACATCCGCAAAGGGGGCCAAGAATCAAGATTGTAAGTAAGAAAGTAATATCCTTTCTCATATTTCTTCTATTGCCCTCACTATTTAAATAAACGTGTTCTTTTTTTGTAGAACACGGCAGAAACTAGTAACATCACCCCCACCAGCATAGGTGTTATTACCCCAAGATTTTCTGCCGTAAATGCTGCTATTGCCCCACCAATCCCCTGTGCAGGGATGGAGGTGGTAGTTACTACAAGCGTCGTTGTTGTAGTGACAGTTGAGGTGGAGGTTGTCGTTACTGAGGAGGAGGTAGTTAACATAGTTGAGGTGATGGGAATCGACGCTGTTGTGGTAGTGAAACAAGGCGTGCAGGGGCCTCCGCAATCAATTCCTTCCTCGCCCTGATTCTGTATTCCATCTTCACATGAGGGGCAGGGCTCACATGGTCCCCCGCAGTCAGCCTCTTCCTCGCATGCGCCGTCGTGGCAGTTCATGAGTCCGTCAAAACAGGTCTCCTTCCTGATCGGAACCGCAGAGAACCCGCCTCCGCTACTTCTACCTCCTGAACTCCCGCCGCTGCTTTTTTTGATTGATGTAGTGGTTGGGGCTGTAGTCGTCGTGGTTGTCGTAATTTCTTCCACCTCAACAGTGATTTTATCGCTTCGAATATATCCTGGTTTCTCTGCGAAGATGCTGTGGTTTCCGGAATCTGCTATTGATATATTCACTCCTCCGTTTACATCAGTTAAGTAATCAGCGTCCGCATATACTGTGGCATTTGCGAGAGGAAGCCAGCTGCTTTCGTTAAAGTAACTCACATTCACTGAGATCACGTCACATGCATCCACTATTGTTTTATCCACATCTAGTCTAAGGGGGTATTCACCCCAGTTCCCATAGTACCATAAAACTTCTTTATGCGGGGGGTCTGGCGGCGATGTCTCATCTAATATGAAGCTATCGGCTCCGACCATCGGTGAATGATAATCTATCCTGTACATCCATCCGCTGAAGCCTTCCGGCACTTCACCATCCACAGAATACACATACATCCCGTATGCGCTATCCTTAACCACGTAGGTGAAACCACCAGCCCCTGAGGCTTCATCCAGTGCACCGAGAGCGGTTGGATCAGATAGATAATGTGTGATGTTACTGTCATCTACGATTGTGGAGTTGGTGACAGTCACATTCCCCCTCCAGAGTGTCTCATTCTTTCCCTCCACCCTCACGTAAATATGCACTTCACGTGTCTGCTGATTTTGCTGTATGGCTACCGGGTAGGGCTTTCCAAGTAACGCAGGGATTGCATAACCTGTCATCAGCTCCTTATTTGAGGGTGTTTCATGCGTCCAGTTGAAGGATCCATCCACATTCTGGAAGCTTAATAAATCATCAACTGGAGTCCTGTTGTTTGTGCTATCTGTCCACTCGGTACTTATGGGATCCCCCCCGGCAGCTACAATGGCATTGATAGCCCATGAATCCGTTCCCGAGTTTGTTGAACCCCATGAGAGGAATCCCCCAGTATCCGTCTGCTGACCTTTCAGGTAATCTAGGGCGGCGGTCATATTCGTTGAACCTGGGTCTTCTCCTGCGGAACTCAACGCCATTATGGCGGCGGCAGTATCATCCACATCACTTACCCCTCCGACGCCCCAGCTCCATCCCCCATCACTGTTTTGCTTATCTTTGATGTGTACCGTAACATTCTGTATTATCTGTGAATCTCTGTCTACTCCAGCAGATATCAATGCAAGAATTCCCCAGAAATCATCATTTAAGAGGCTTGTTTCACCTATTTGGGCTCCGTCATAGAGGTTTTCTAGGGCTTCAACATAGTTCATTCCGTTGAAATCCCGCGGATCATCTCCTGATGCGATTATTGCAAGAATGAATCTCTCAACATCCGTTGCTTTAGTGGTGTTTAATCGATGTGTATTATTTCTCAGATAATCTACTATGGAATCCCCTCCAGTACTCCAGTTATGTGGGTCCTGTCCACATGCGGCTATTGACATCACCACCCATGCTGAGGTTGAGAAATCACTGATGCTTCCATCTGCCTGCTGCTGCTCTCCCAGGTAGTCCAGTGCGTAACTCACCGTAGTATTACTTGAATTGTAGGGGTATGCTGTTGCAGGCATTGTTAGCATACCTAAGAATCCTATAATAACCAGTATTCTTTTCAATTTGCTATTCTTCATTTTCCATCATATTATATGAGAGAAAACGAACCATATAAATAGACCTTTTTAGATAATATTTATTACCTGAAAGGATAATACTTAATAAAATGACCGGCATCCTTAAGGCACTGAACAGCGAAACCCGCAGAAACATGCTGAAGATTCTTTTTCAGAAGGAGCTGCACATCTCCGGGATTGCAAGAGAACTCGGCATCTCCGTTCCGGTGGCGCTGAAACATGTGAAGATCCTCGAAGATTGCGGGTTGGTAACACGGGAGAAGATTGGAGCCTCGCACATAATCAGGGTGGATGAGGCAAACATCAAGAAACTCAAGGGTGTCTGGTGGATGATAGATGAGACATTCACAGTTGAGGTCCCAGAAGGTACAAATATACTGGACGCCCTCAAACAGGTATCTGGAGTGGAAATCAAGGAAACAAAGGAGGGTTCATTCATTAACTCAGTTGACGGGAAGGAAGGATACTACGTCTATGAAGTCAATGGTAAAATCCCTGATAAAGCGGTGGATCAATACCCTCTGGAAAAGGATGTAGACGTTGAGCTAAAGAGACTCGTCCCCGTTATCGGGAAAAAAATCAGGATTATCGTAAAAAGATGATCTCAGTTCTACGACACCTGTCGTAATTTCCATAATCCTTTTTTAAATGATTAATCATTAT
>CBFCYF010000086.1:0-8190 GCA_965602195.1 uncultured archaeon
CATCTAATCTTATCTCGCATTTCCTGAATTCCACTCCCTGAAAGTCCTTCTGAAGTTCAGCTTTAATATTAATGTATTCCTCAGACTCTCTAAGAACCCCTGATAATTCCAGAATAGCATCCGCCTCTTCATTTCTCAGCGCCTTAAAATATCTATCTAAGAGTTGCCTGATTTCATCTAAGTCCTCTTCCTCTACTTCAGTCTTCTTGCTTTCCTCTTCTTTAGAGGATCCGACAAAGGGATAGATTATCCAAAAAATCAGGAAGGAGAAGAACATAACGATGAAACCTAGGTTTGTGAATCCATAATAAATGTAATGCTCCCCGCTTGCACAAAAAAATCCCGTGCAAGGCTCCCCTAAGATACCCCCAGCCATTATGAAAAACAGCCCCTGGATTATCCCCACCAATCCCTTCAGAAAACTGCTTTCTTTGAAGGAAGGAAACTTTCTTCTTAAGAAGGCAAAGTAGAGAAGAGAAGGTAAAAGAGGTATGACAATGAGTAAGGCGAATACAACTAAGTGCCAAGCATTTAGAGATGCCATGGATGAATTTAGGATTCCCTGTTTAAATGGAATTGATTCTACCAGCTAGCTTCCGCATATAGAATTTGTTTCCCTGGTATTGTAGTTCTATGAGCTTATCTTCCCTGATTAACTTCTCTATGATAGCCCAATCAGAGCGGGCTTTAATTAAAAACTCTTTAACTGCGTCCTCCCTCATCGGATGCACCGACGTGATGCTGAGTAGATCATCTTCAACGTCGCCAGTGGATGCAAAAGCATTCCCTTCATAACCAATCAGATATTCCACAGCAGGTAGCTTATTGCTGAAAATCTGGTAGGCTTTATTGATACATTGCTCTGATGCCGGTTTAATCTCCTTTTTCGCTGGCGGCCTGGTTGGGATCGCAACATACGCCACATCCGGCTTTAACTCCGACAGATAATCAGCTACCCCCCTGATTTCTTCATCATTATCATTAACTGCCTGAACCAGCAGGGTCTCTGTTGTTAACTCGCCTCCGTAAATCCCGGCAAACTCAAGCATCCCCTCAAGGATTCTCTCCAGCTTCAGAGACCTGTGCGGTTTATCAATCCTCTGCCAGATTTCCTCGCTTACGGCGTCGACCTTAAGGGAAACCCAGTCGGCCTCCAGCAGATCACTTCTAACATCCTCACGCCATATCAATGATGCGTTTGTGATAACCGCAATTTTTATTCCCAGAGGCTTCAGAAGCCTGATTTCCTCCCCCAGGTTGATGTCGAGGGTCGGCTCCCCATCAGGGACAAAACTCAGGTAATCTATGGCTTCCTTATTCTTCCCGGCCTCCTCTACTTTCCACTTAACATCCCTGATTATCTCCTTAACCCCATAGAATTCCCTGCGATCCACCTGAGTTTTTATTGTGGCTCCAAGCTGGCAGTAAACGCAGGAATAGCTGCATATCTTCGGCGGGATGTTATTTATCCCCAGACTCCTCCCTAATCGCCTTGAAGGAACCGGACCATAGGTTTTCATGACGGTCATATTATTTACAGCCTAAAAAAACTTTTGTATCGCTTTGTGGATTATTTTATGTTTTTTTGGATTCAGTGATGTCTCAATTCCGTAATGAGTTGGTTTTTGCAGCAGTAATCCATCCCGTATTAATTCCTTTCCGGCTTTATCAACTCTCTTCAGGCCTTTTTTACCTAATTCCTTTTCCTTAAATCCTTTTTTCAAATTTTTAAAGGATGTGTGGGAGGCCCCCCAGTTACCTCTCTTGTAGAGTTTCAGTAGGATAGCGGCTTTGATCTCTTCATCAGTTATCATAGAGTTCACATATAAAACTTAAATAGTACATATTTAAATACTTATTTATTAATATTGTTAACAAACGATGGAAGATCAGACCCTATTAATGAAATGCTTGGGAAGTAGCCCTATTCTACAGATAGTTGATTTTTTCCTGGATAACAGGTTGTTTGATTACTCCAAGAATGAGTTGATTGAAAACCTGAGTTTAGGTAGGGCAACGTTCTTTAAGTACTGGAGGGCGTTGGAGGAGTTTGAGATCGTGAAACCAACGAGGAAGATAGGTAAATCAGTCCTCTACAAACTGAATGAGGAAAATGATGTGGTTAAAAAACTAGTTGCCTTGGATTCTGCTTTATGTAAGCAGGCAATGGATAGATGTGTCCATAAAACTACGGCATGTGAGGGGGCTCCTGTCCCAGCATAAATAATTATGGCAACCTTTGGTTTCTTGATATTGACAGCGCGTCGTATACTAAGAAGGCATATTTATGCTTATTTTCGCTTCCATCACTCCAAGAGCCCCTGTTTACCCTAGAAGGACATGATGATGGTTTATCTCAGGCTTATATGTGCTCAATAGTGGGGGAGATTATAGATTTTATTAACTACATTTATCTCCTTACACAAGGAGAATATTTGATTTCTAATTTCTGTTCTCCAGAACAGTAAAATGGTTTTGTTTCACCTTCTTCAATATCACATATTAGGGGGGACGGCCTTAACCGGAATCCTGAAGTTAAACTGTTACACGCTTATTTTTTGAGATGATAAGCTCTTATTTAATTATCTAAACTTATAAGATATTCAAATAAGGTGGTTAATTTGACGGATATTAGGGTTGCTTTAGCTGGTGTTGGAAACTGCGCCTCATCTCTCGTCCAGGGAGTCAGATACTACAGGGATGTTGATAAGGATTCCCCTACAGTACCTGGTTTAATGCATAATGTCCTTGGAGGATACAGGATTTCTGACATAAAATTTGTTGCCGCCTTCGACATAGATAAGCGGAAGGTGGGCTGTGATCTTGGGAAAGCGATTTTCTCAGAGCCAAACTGCACCACGAAATTCCAGGATGTCCCGGAGCTTGGGGTGGAGGTCCGGAAAGGACCTGTGTTGGATGGTGTAGGTGAAACAACAAGAGATGTGTTTCTGGTTGACAGGAAACAGAAACCGGTTGATGTCGCAAAAATACTGAAGGAACGTAAAGCCGAGGTTTTAGTAAACTACCTGCCTGTTGGCTCGGAGCAGGCGACCAGATACTATGCGAATGCCTGCCTGGATGCGGGGGTTGCATTCATTAACGCCATCCCGGTGTTCATCGCCTCGGAGCCTGAGTGGATCAGGAAATTCAAGGCCAGAGACCTCCCGGTGATCGGAGACGATATTAAGTCCCAGGTTGGTGCGACAATAGTTCACAGAGCCCTAACCCGCCTGTTCGTGGACCGGGGAGTGAAGCTGGATGAAACCTACCAGTTGAATGTCGGAGGAAACACTGATTTCCTGAACATGCTGGAGAGGAAGAGACTGGAATCCAAGAAGATCTCTAAGACAGAGTCTGTGCAGTCTCAGTTAGATGAGCGGCTTGCAGATGAAAACATCCACATCGGCCCCTCAGACTACGTCCCCTGGCTTAAAGACAACAAGCTTTGTTTCATCAGAATGAAGGGTAAGAAGTTTGGCGATATCCCCCTGGATCTGGAGTTAAGGTTGTCTGTTGAGGACTCCCCTAATTCCGCAGGCATAATGGTTGATGCGATCCGCTGCTGCAGGCTTGCTTTGGACCGGAAGACGTCCGGTGCATTAACCAGCGCGTCGTCGTATTTCATGAAGCATCCGCTTGAGCAGTACCCGGATTCAGTGGCGAAGGAGAAGGTAGAGGACTTTATCAACGGGAAAATAGAGAGATGAAAACCCTGGCAAATGAAATCACTTAATACCCTGAGATTACTGCTCTTTGATTTTGACGGGGTTCTTGCAGACTCAAATGACGTCCACCTCGAGGTCTGCAGGAGAGCATTAAGGGAGGCGGGGATAACTAGGGAGATAAGTGATGGTGAGCTTACGTGTCACTTTGGGAAACCGTATCTTGTTGTTCTGCGGGAGGTTATGGGCTCTGATTTCACCCCCGAGAGACTGGAGAAAGCCAGCAGGCTTCAACTTAGGTTGCTGTATTCGGACTGGTTCATGCAGCAGATTACGTTGGTGGATGGGACGGAAAATTTACTCTCAGAGCTGAAGGAGAAAGGCTTTAAGGTTGGGGTTGCATCAGGAAACGATAGGCGGTTTCTGGAGAAGGCTCTTTCGCATCTGGGGATAGATGATTTCTTTGATGTTGTGGTATCCTCAGATGATGTTAGAAACTCAAAACCGGAGCCGGATATGATACTGAAGGCTATGCGGGCTCTTGGGGTGCGTGAGGGTGAAACAGTGTATATTGGTGACTCCCAAAACGATATAATTGCTGCAAAAAAAGCAGGGGTGAAGTCCATCTTCGTCCTGTCTGGCATCCTAAAAAAGGAGAAAGCAGAGGAGCTTGGACCTGACTTAATAGTGGACAGTATCCGGGACATAAAGAGGTTTCTATGATAGGTCATAATGGAAAAATATTTTGTGTTGTTGACTGCGGCGGTACTTGTGTGTGGTTGCGTGGATCAGAGTAGGCATCAACCTGCCACCTCAACTACCTTTGAAACATCCTCTTCCCTGATAGAACTTACCTCATCTACTGTGACTTCAACGACGACACCTGTGACCTCAACAACCCTTTATGTGTTCAAATATCCTGAGTTAGAGGACTGCGAGAAGATGAGGGATAAGGCCAGAGACGACTGTTACTATGACGTTGCGGTTTATAGAGGGGATTTCTCTCTCTGTAAGGAGGTAGGGAATAATATTCTGCGGACTGTGTGTATTGCAGCTCAGAGGGGGGATGAGAAGATATGTGATTTCATCGAGGATTTAGAGGTCAGAGATAAATGCTATCTCGGGGTTGCCTTAACCGTGAAAGACCCGGATATCTGTGAGCTGATAGGAAACAAGCATATCGAGAACACATGCTACCTTAATCTAGCAAGGAAAACCGGGAGAAGAGATATCTGCGATAGGATAGCGCATGCCACGTTGAGGGGTATCTGCACAGATATTTTCGGGGCCTGATTATCTCATCCTTGCTGCCATGCCCCTGTCGAAGTCCCTCACCTCGGTTGGTGATAGAAACAGGGTTCCCACCCCTAAAAGATCATCCTCTTTATCCACAACGAGGACCTCATCCCCTGCCCTTAAATCAGGGTCTATATCCTGGACGAATTTACAGAATACGCTTTTGCCTTCTAATATGAAGGGTTTAGCCTCATCATCAACTGCCACCCTCAGATTCGGGTAACTGAATCTCTCATGCAGTCTTTTTGCCAGGTAATCCTTGGGGATGATGAAATGATCTGTCGCCCTGACTGATGCAATCAACTCCTTTTTTCTGTAGATCCATCTGATCCTCCCGGTTTTCCTGGATTTCTTTATTCTAACCCCCTCAGGTATTAAATCACCTGCTCCTGTGCCAAACTGATACTCCATGATTCCCTTAATTTTATCTATATCCCTGATGTTGGGTGGAGTATCTGCTTTCTCGTCTTCGGGTGCGACAACGTTGCCGAAGGGGTATATGTTTATGATCTGTGCTGGGACCTCCCCGAAGGGTGGTATCCTGACTTTTTCTCTTGCGGAAACCCTCCCCATTCTTTTCCGTGCATTTATTACTTCACTTCTCTTTCCTGATTCATGATCAAGGAGATAGAAGGATGATTTACCGGTTATATTGTCTAGGGTGGATAGCCACTTCCCGTATTTTATAAGCGATCTGAATCCAGATAGCAACGCAGGATGTGATCTGCATCTCATGGTTATTAATTCCCACAGGCTGCCTTCCTTGATAGCCTGCTTAATCACGTTAATCTCCCTCATTAGCGTATATAGGTTATGCCTTGCTAACTCCCTTATCAATTCATCCTCCTCCAGCTCCTTCAATTCCATCCCGTATCTGCTGCAAACAGGGCACTCACATGGTAAATACGCTAGGTGTTCTAGTTTCTTGGTTCCGTATTCTGTCATATACCTCAGTCTCTGGGCGTATAGGGCATAGGATGCGGAGTCGAAGAGGTCACAGCCTAAAGCCACAGCTAAACTCAACGTCATTGGATGCCCTAAACCAAAGGCATGTACAACCCTGTTGGTTGGAATATTCCTTTTTACTATGGAGATTACATCAACCAGTTCGCAGAACCTGTACTCCTCCATCAGAGGCACTATTCCGCCGATGGCACATAACCTGAAATCCCTGCCTATCTCTTTTGCCGCCGTCTCTCTCAGATCAGGGAATATCGAGCCCTGAATTCCTGCGTTAACTATAAATCCTGTTTTTTTGGCTTCTTTCGCCCTCCCAAGTGTTATCTCCAACTGTTTCTCGGCCCTGGGTTTGTAGGTATCCGGGGAGGTGGGTATGTCAAGAAATGAGCCGATATCTGAACCTATCTCCTCCTGGAACCCCAGGATTTCCTTGTTCGATGTTATAACATTCCCGTATTCCATCAATTGATAGGATCCTGAGTCGGTGGCTATCACCCCATCGAAATCAAGAAACCTGTGGATCCCCTTAGAGAGCACCTCCTCTCTTAAATGGTCGTCTCTGAGGATGATGTAGGCGTTGGTCATCACTACCTTGGCTCTGAAGTCTTTTTCCAGTTCCTTCAGCGGGATGAATAATTTATTGGGGTTTACTACAGGCATTATGGCGGGTGTTTCTATCTCTTTTTTCCCTATCCTCAGTTTCCCGATCCTGCCGGCAATATCCTTGTCCCTGATCTCAAACTCAAATTTAGGGGGCATTTTTAAACTTGAACATATCAGTATATAATGGATGGAATGAATGTAAATAGGTAACTGAAAATGGAGATAAGTGTTGGTGATGCCATGGTGCGGGGAGTGATTTACGTAAAGCCCAAGGACAGCGTACAGAAGGTGGCTAAGGTGATGAGGGAGAATGATATTGAGTCAGTTATTGTGATCGAGAAAGGATTAGGAGCAGGGATAGTCACAGACACGGATATAATCTCTAAGATAGTGGCTGATGGTATAGACCCCGGAAAAACGAACGTATCTAAGATTATGACCTCTCCTCTTATTACTATAGCGCCTGGTGCAGACATAGATGATGCAGCCAGAAAGATGAGGACTGAGGATATTCATAGGCTGGTGGTGACCCAGGGAGGTAAAATCGTAGGGATAATCTCTGAGTTTGACATAGTGAAGGTGGAGCCGGCACTTCATGTTCTGATAAGAGAGCACAGTATGTGGGATATTGCTGATCTGGCAACACCAGAGACTACGATATCCGGTGTGTGTGAGTCCTGTGGAAACTACTGTGAGGATCTGACGAATTCCAGCGGAAGATTACTCTGTGAGGAATGCATCAAGGAGAGATAATGTTTCTTTTTGAGATAGGTTATGTTGATTTTTTTTTGTTGTTTAGTTGCTGTGGGAGGATAAGATGACGCATGTAGAAGATATAATGGCGAAGGATGTTGTTTTTGTTGAGGATCATGATCCAGTAACCAAAGCTCAATCGATACTCAGGGAGACAGGGTATCATGCGTTGCCTGTTTGTAAAAATGGCAGGGTGGTGGGGATAGTGTCTCGTGGAGATGCTTTGAGGGTTACATCCAGGAAGAGCAATGTTGAGGTTAAGGGCATAATGAGCGGGAATTTAGTCACCTCTGATGCTTCACATGATATATTCGAGGCCGCAAGGAGGATTGTGAAGGCTGGTGTTCGTCAGCTTCCTGTGGTAGATGATGGGAAATTGATTGGGATACTCTCCCTGTCAGACATTCTGGGGGTTCTGGTTGCGGAAAACCATATGCCTAGGAAAAAGAAGATCGGCGATATTATGAACAAGAACGTAGTTGTCTGTGATCTGGATGAGGAGATATCCGGGATATGGAACAGGATGGAAAAAAGCGGATATAGTGGGTTTCCTGTGGTTAAGAAGGGGAAGGTGATGGGTGTGATCACCAGGATGGACATAATAAAGAGGCGTTCCCTGAATTTACTGAAGGAGTCAGGTAAAAGCAAGCATGCTCACATTAAAAAGGCCATGACTTCTCCTGTAGTCACTATCACACCAGAAAAGCAGGTGGAGGAGGCGGCGAAGATAATGGTTGACAGAAAGATAATAAGGCTTCCCGTAACTGACGGGAAGGGAAGCCTTCTGGGGATAGTGGATGGTGAGGACGTCCTGAGAGCCTACCTGCCCTGAGTAACATGAAATATGGAATTCTGGTTTTCGGAGTAATATGTCTGCTGTCTTTTACGCTGGGGTGTGTGCAGCAGCCGGAAGAGA
>CBFCYF010000087.1:0-8090 GCA_965602195.1 uncultured archaeon
CCTTCATTCCTAACTGCAATGCATCTTCTTTTGTCATGTCAGATTTAGATTTGAATTCCCTTAGAAATTCTAAGTCAGCTATTTTTTGCTTAAATGCTTCTCTAGCTATAGCTGACCAATTCATTTCTGAAAATTCTTCCATCCTATGCTTAAGTTCTGCTGGAACTGATAAGGTCATTGTTGTCATTTTAGATACCTCCACGTGTAATTATTTATATTATGTGGATTATGTGGATATATATAAACCTCTCGGTTCTGAAGATTTTTCCTTGATCCCAATAGCAGAAGCTTATAATAACTTACATTAAGAGAGCCCCCTACTCAGAGAAGATTTATGATGTTGATGTTGGGAATGATATTGTTTTAGTTAGGAGGAAAGGAATTCCTGTCTGGAGCGGGAACTCAAACACAAAAAGCAGTGGACATATCAAAGTACGGGACTAATGGGACGATTCATAATGCAGTCTGGATAACTTCTGGGAAATATGGTTCTGCTATGAGTTTTGATGGAAGCAGGTATTATGTTGATTGCGGGAACAACCTGGGCCTGGATTAATATTTCAACGGATGAATACGCAGTCTGCAGATACAATCTCACGAATTCAGGCTTCAACTACGCAACCCAGGGAACTGATTTCACAAACACCGGGGGAACTGCTCATTCATTCAATTATTCCGGGTTGGTGAATAATCAGACCTACACCCTCTACTATAAATGCAATGACTCCGTGGGTAATATAAATCCCACCTCCGTAGTGCACGTATTTTCGGTGAAATCAAGCTGGCATATACTCCACGAGTTATTCAAGACAGCAAGGAAAAAGAAAGATATATATAGATGTATGGTGATTATTTTAATAACGACCAATTCATTGAAATAATACCCTTTCAATATAATAAATAATGCGGTGATAAAATGGATTCCAAGAAAGTATTTCCTATGGGCGTAGTTTTTGTATTAATTGCTTTGGGGGTGTTCTGTTTTATATTCTCGGCTAGTGCAGCCGACCCCGATGAGGCCAGTGTAACCCCCGGTACGCCAGAAACCTGGACCGGGCTAACCTCCCCTGAAAACACTACCGCCGAAGGAGGTAACATAACTGAGGTCACTCTATCCTCATTTACGCAAACCACACACTGGCAGGGTTTCTGGGGTCAGGTTTCGGGCGGAATTGCATTAAGGGATGTGAGCGGCGATACAATGTATAACTGGAGTAAAGGTATGACCGGAAACGTCTACATATCAAATGAGAGCTCGATTACCTGGACAGGGATAACAAATGTTTCTTCTACCTGGTGTAACTCGATTACGGGAACCGGAGATGATGCATGTAACGACACATTCAAGGACGGAAGCACGAGTTTTACCATTGCAGGCAACACTGTCTCTGGAGTCAACATAACCCAGACATTTGATTCTACGGGGGCTGGCACTTGGGATGAGGGGATATTAAATGCCTCCGGTAAAATGCTGTTTGCCGCAACAGTCTACAACAATGCAGATACCTTTAAAGGCGGAAACGCAGACTTCCAGGCGATAGTTCCAGTGAACGGTACCGCTACAAGGACATATTTCTTCTGGATTGAATTAGGCATATAAACCTGATTTGTTTTTTTCTTTTTTCTCCTCTTTTTTTAATACAATATAATAAAATAATATGGTTTCTATGAAAAGGGAAAAGGTTATTGTATCAGCTTTGCTTTTCATGCTCATTGCTAGTTCCCAAGCACTCGCTCAAAAACAAAATAATTTCGACATAATAGTTGTAAACTCAGAGGACTGGGTGGACGTGTACTCTGCAATAATGTATGCTAACCTCATCGGCAAGCCATTCAATTTTATCACGAGCAGGGAGCATTCCACCCGATTACCCTCCCTGATAAGCAGCAAGAACGTCTATTTGATCGAATCAGGGAAAGTCCCCTTTGTTATGGGCTACGGAGGCACACTGGAAGGGAAGGGGTTTTCCGTGGAGGAGATGATATCCTCAGATGAGAAGACCCTGAATCTAGAGCTCGCAGGGGATCTTGATACCAACAATTTTGTAGTAATCGGCGATACTTACGGCTATGAGGCGGTTTCCGTATGCCCCTACGCTGTGGTCTCAAAGTCGTATGTATTGTTTGCTGATAAAGAGAACGTAGATGATATCTATGATTTCTTGAAGAGTAAAGAAGCGAAGATTCTGATCTATGGTCATCTGGATGAAAAGATAAGGGAAAGATTAGAGGAATTTAAACCAGAGGTAATTGACTACGGTGACAAGTTTGACAACAACATCGAAATAGTTAAGAGATACCGGGAAATTAGGTCAGCAGATCAGGTCACCCTAACGAGTGGGGATTTCATGGAGCTGGGATTGATGAAGGGGGCGGAGCCAATACTTTTCATCGGAAAGGAGTCTGTTCCAGAGCAGGTGGTGGCTTATGTGAAAGATAGTGGAATCAAGGTCGGTGTTTTAATCGGAAACGAACTAACAAGCAGTGCTCAGTTATTGAAGGCAAGGACCGGAATCTCAGTATTCCTGAAATTTGGCCAGGGCTCAGGTACTGGGATCGGTTCTGCAGCCATCAGGGACCTGGATCTCCTCCACCTACCGTCATACCCCCTGAATGTAACTGTGAAGGATATTGCGTTTAATATGCTTACCGGCAAACTGGAGGTTATTTATAAAAACGAGGTAGATGCCTTCTCCTACTTTAAGTCATCGATAAAGGTCTATGTGGGTGATGAATTAGTGCAGACTGTGGGTGAAAAGGAGCCCGTTTTAATCGATGCCAACGAAGAAAGTGGTTCCATATACAGCGTTGACCTCACAGAATATGATCTCAGGGCGTCTGAATTAAAAGCAGATGTATTCCTGCAGTACGGTGAAAGTAAAAAATCCATGGAGAGAACAATGGAAGAGGAACTGGATATCGATCTAGTAGAGATTAAGGATTTATCGGATATCGAGATCGTTGCTTTAGCTTACGACAAAGATAAAAGCATATTAACTCTTAATCTTAAAAATAAGGGACCTTCATGCTATGTGAAACCAATCCTCACTCTGACAATAAAAGGGGATAAGATGACAATAGGTGGGATGGATGCGTATTTCATAAATGAAAAGGTCGCCAAGGATATCGGCTTTGAGGTAGAACTCTCTGAGGAGGATTTAAGGGCCAATGAATATATCACGGCGGAAATATTATATGGTGAGCGCGAGAATTTCCTGATAAACAGCATAAGCCAGGACATACCCCTGAGAGCAGAAGATGAGGGAGATTTATCCTCCCTATTATATCCCGCGATAATACTGCTTTTGCTAATTGTAATTACTGTTTTATTAACCTTAGTTCTCAGGAAGAAAGGCGATGGTGGGGAAAAGAAAGGATTGGGTAATGCAAGATAAGGTGAAGTATTTTAGCTGTGGTTCACATAGATAAAGTGTTACTACGAGACCTCACCATTATAGGCGTTAGTATTGTCATCCTTGAATTCTTTTTCATCTTCTCAGTATGCGGTCAGGGGAATGAGACCTCAGAAGGTGGCTATATCACACCAATAGACCTCAGTGCAATCTCTCAGGCAGCTTATTGGCAGGGTTACTTCGGGGAGGTTATTGTTGGGGGGGTGGGGGCTTCGAATACTGCCGTTGCCACAGGTGGTAATCTAAGCGAACTAAATTTATACTTCACCTCCAACTGCAGTGTCGCTTCCATAGGCGGGGAGATATATGCAACCACAGCCGGCTCTGTGCAATGGTCGAGTATTGTTGCGGGAAACACCACCCAAGTTGACTCCTATCTGGGCTTAGGCTCCAGTGATCCGGAGTCCGCAGCAAATACCCTTACAATAAATCTGAGCTATAATGTAAGCGGTAACATCATAAATGCACCAGCTACCTATACCTTCGTAAACAGCTCTCCCTCTAATGTCTTTGATACAGGCATACTTAATGATACCCTAAATCTGATATACGTTACCAATATACAAGCAGATCAATCCGGCTTTGAATCAAACACACACGACTTCCAGCTGCTCTTGCCGGTACCCTTAGGCTCTACCCCAACCTACTATTTCAATGCTGAGCTGGATATTATTTGTGCGTCCGTTGACTTTGCATTGACTCCCTCAGATATTATATTCTCTGACAACTCGCCCACTGCTGGAGATAGCATTGTAATAACTGCAACCATACACAATCTGGAGAATGGAAGCTACAATGGTTTCGCAGTTACTTTATCTGTGGATGGTGTAATCGAGGGCACTAATATTCTTTCTATAGATGGAAATTCTACCAACACCACAGAGTTTACTTGGACGGCTGTGACAGGCATGCATGATGTAACTATTGAAGTAGATCCCTCAGATAATGTTGCGGAGACAAACAAATCAAATAATAACGCATCCAGGCAGATTACAGTATCAAGCCCGTCGCCACCACCGCCACCTCCTCCAGAGTATATGTCCATATACACGGATGGAAACTGTGTGGGTCAGGAGGTGACGATAACGGTTCTGGATGAAGACGGTGATCCTATATCTGGCGTTGATGTACAGGTATATTTCAGTGGGTTTAATGTAGCGGATCTGTCAACAAACTCTCAGGGAGAAACATCTTTTGTTCCGGCAGATGAGGGGGGTTATGAGCTAAGGGCACGTAAGTCAGGGTACCATGATGAAGACAAGAATCTGAATATCGTGTCCTGTGAGTCGTGTTCGGATGGGGTGAGGAATCAGGATGAGACTGATGTTGATTGCGGGGGTTCCTGCCCGCCATGTGGGGATGGAGGGAATTGTTCCGTGGACGGGGATTGTATAAATGGTTGGTGTTATAATGGAACCTGCAGGACCTCGACATGTAGTGACGGTATCTGGGGTCCGGGTGAGGAGGGAGTTGATTGTGGAGGCCCCTGCCCGCCCTGTGAATCCTGTAATGACAGCATCCGGAACCAGGATGAGACTGATGTTGATTGCGGGGGTTCCTGCCCGTCTTGTGAAGACGGCGGGGGATGTACTGTTGATGGGGATTGTGTGAGCGGTTACTGCTACAACGGCACCTGTATGACTCCCTCATGTTATGACGGGATCTGGAACCTGAATGAGACTGATGTTGATTGCGGCGGAGGCTGCCCGTCTTGTGAAGACGGCGGGGGATGTACTGTTGATGGGGATTGTGTGAGCGGTTACTGCTACAACGGCACCTGTATGACTCCCTCATGTTATGACGGGATCTGGAACCTGAATGAGACGGGGATCGACTGCGGAGGATCCTGCATTCCCTGCCATTGCTTTAATGGGGTAGGGGATGAGGATGAAGAGGGGGTTGATTGCGGAGGCAGTTGTCTGCCCTGTCAGTGCTCTGATGGTGTCTGCGACCATAACGAGACTGATGTGGATTGCGGCGGAGGATGCCTTCCCTGTGAGGATGGAAGATCCTGTCTGCTGGATTCAGACTGCATATCCTGGTGGTGTTATGAGGGCACATGCAGGACATCAACCTGCAGTGATGATATCCAGGGTCCCGGGGAGAGAGGAATCGATTGCGGAGGATCGTGTTTACCTTGTCACTGCTTTGACGGCATACGGAATTTCGGTGAGGAAAGCGTGGATTGCGGAGGAGAGTGTCCTCCATGCATAACAGTCAGGAGGGTGACAAACGAGACTGTTGTTTCTTATAATGTGACAAGCATCTGCTTAAACAATAAAAAAGACAGGGGAGAGACAGATATTGATTGTGGCGGACACTGCCCCCCCTGTGATGCAAACCAGAATTGTTTGAATGATTCTGACTGCATGAGTGGATGGTGCCATAAAGGAATCTGCAGGGTTTCTACATGTACTGATGCTATCAAGGGTCCAGGTGAGGAGAAGATAGACTGTGGGGGCCCCTGCAGGGATTGTCCATGGATAAAGGTTGAGGCAGAGGTTTATGTCGGAGAGAATCTCACAGTTACCCTAATAAACCCGTGGACTGGCTTAACTCTGGTGATAACTGATCCTTCAGGGGAGAGCGTTGAGTACAACATCACACACACCAGCTTAAGCACCTACAGGCTTTTACATTACACGCCTGAGCTTGTGGGTCCACATATCCTTGAGCTGGTTGACTACGATAAGGTATATGTTGACATCAGAAGGAAGCCCCTAATACCTCTTCTGGAGGAGGTACTGGAGAAGATACCTGAGGAGGTCCGGAGTTTATTGATTCCCTTAGCTCTGTTAATCTCCTTTACGTACTGGTTCTTTTTCGTCAGGAGGACTAAGGTCGTTGTGGATGAGTCAGCAATTCAGAGGTTTATGGCTGAGGATCTGCTACACTGGGGATTACTCGAGAAACATAAAAAGCTTTATACTGCCGTGGAGATGGAAGGGGAACTCCCGAAGGTCAAGAACCTTGTTTTCATCGAACTCAGTGAGTCTGAACTGGATAAGGCAGAGAATCTATCTGACGTATATGGTATCTCTCTTGATGAGGCTAAATCTTTGGTGCTCTGTAAGAAATTAAGGGCCAGGAAATTCATAACCGGGGCGGAGTTCCCACATGAAATTAGATATAAATTCATGGGAACGAAGATAGTTAGTCTGGAGGATGAACTCAGGCTGATGGAATTATGAGACTATGTTCATATCCCTTCCCAACAAAGCCATCTCCTTCTCGCTAAGCGCATGTGGGTTGATCGGTATTATCAGCCTTGAGTTATGTACTCCTACCGCATCATTTATGCCCTGAACGAAGCGCAGTATCCGCTCAAAGTTTGCGTGGCTGATCAGGTATTCCAGACCATCCAACAGGATTACACTACTTTCATTATCTGCTATAAAATCAGTTATAAACGCAAACAACTGATCCGGTTCCGGGGAAATGGATCTCTCATCGGTTACTGAATCAGTCAGCCAGTATATCGACATGAAATCAGATAGTAACTGAAAATCTACCTCAGATGAGTATTCTTTCTTAATTTGCCCTGGATTAATCCTGGATATGTAAATACCCCGACAACCAGATCTAACTGCGTTAAGGAAAAGACTGAAACTTTTCTCTGCTTTATCCTCCATTATCAGGTAACTATGGCTGGGCTTCAGTTCCTTCAATTCCTCCTCTACTTCGGTTTCAACATATTCTTCTCCTTCACCTTCTTTGAGTGTTTCCACCTTCTTGATCAGATCCCGGACATCTTTGGTGAAAGGGGTGCTTATCCTTATGGAAGGTGCTCCTCTCAGAGAGATTCTCAGCTTCCCCAATAACGACAGCAGGAATCCGAGCAGGTATATGAGACCAAGTAACAACAATGCTGATAACAACATGTCTGTCAGGGTTTCAACTGGGGTAGATGATATGATGCCTGCAATTTCCGGCACATTTTTTTCTAAAAAGGAAAGTAGACCAGCGAGTATTGCGTTGGCGTTTGCGTGGTTGACATATCCATATGCTGAAATCGCGAGCAGGATTATTGACTTTAGCAGCTTTCCCCAGGAGATATAAACGTGATGTTCCAGGTTAATTATGTTTCCATATACCACAGGCATAAACGACATGGGAAATTTCCTCAGACAAATAAGCTGTTTATTTGTTGCTATAATCCTATAAAAACCAACTGTATACTCTGCTATCGGCTCCTCACCTCTAGTCAGATACTTCCCATATTTCGATTTTAAATACTGTTTGCTCTGTTTTTCCATGACATATCCTGATAGGTGTAACCTTTAGATATATATGTGCATAATTAAATAAGTAAGTGTCGATAAATTCATTTATAATCTGCAGAGGTACTCAATGAGATACATACCTATCTCCCAGGAGGAACTATTGGAAATTAAGAAGTTGCATGAGTCCATATTATCAACGGCGAGCCATGGTTTGTTCTATTCAATCGGGCGGATATTTGGCAGGGATATGGCCGGTAAGATCAAAGATCGTGACAGATTTTTTGAGGAAGCATCCAATATATTAACTAAAAGAAATTTCGTGGAGGACATTTCCTTTGATGATAAGAAGGTAACCGTGAAGGGTTCTATAGAGGTCAGGGAAGCCGATCGTCCTTCATGCGATGTTCTCAGGGGCATACTGGTGATCTTATATAATGAGCGTTATGGTAAACAG
>CBFCYF010000088.1:0-8039 GCA_965602195.1 uncultured archaeon
AGGAAGATAAAGAAGGCCCTCGAACACATACTCAGACACTAACAAGGAATTGATGAAAAAAAAAGACACCAAGATATTCTAAAAGGAACAGAAGAAGCCACTAAACTGGAAAAAAAGACCCAGGGAGACAATCAAACCATTATCCTGGACAAACCTGCCCCGCCTCTCCCACAGTTTATTCCTCCCAGATCCCCAGACCTCGATTCCTTTAGCGATTGGGGGCCCCCCCCCCCCCCCAAAAACAAATCAATAAAAATCTATATTAATACCAATCTATATTATATAGAATGAAAGAAAAATTCTATCCCGATAGAGAGAAAGCCCTGTTTACAAACAGAGAGAAGGAATTAAAAACCCTGGATTTCTACTTAGAAGAATTTCTAAACGAAAGAAAAGAGAATGTATGTATCTTCGGACTGAGGAGGATAGGAAAAACGATACTGATAAAGGAATTTGTAAAGAGACATAAACAAGTAAAATCTATCCACCTCAATATTGAATTTCTATTTTCGATACCAATAGAATTTTCACAGAACATCGTGCTCGAATCCGCAAGATGGTACTTTGATGAGGAATTAGAGTTATATGATCTGGTTGCTTTGCCCGGAGGAAATGTAGTTAAAAAACTATTGCGAGAACTGGAGAAAGGAGAACCATCAAAAACAGGGGTGATAAAATTAGCATTCTTATATCTAAGAGAGCTTGCCAGTGAAGAAAAAATAGTCGTATTTATGGACGAGTTCCAGGAGATTCTAAAACTTAAAAATTACAGAGAGCTAAAAAATATCTTAGGCATTTTCAGGGAGTACATAAATGATGAAAATATACTCTTTGTGATCTCTGGCTCTTTTCCACACATCATGAGAGATATAATAGCGAATGGAGAAAGCCCCCTATACAACCAGTTCAAGGAATTAAAGTTAAACTCCTTCGAACAGGAGAGTGCATATGAACTAACATCAAAGATTATAGACTGTAAGGAAAACGTAAAAAAGTTTGTATATGAACTTACTTGCGGTCACCCGTTCTACATCGTTTCCATTGCAAAAAGATCAAAACTCATCAACATAGTATATGGATTACCCATAAATCCCATAACTACAAAAAGAGCATTTCTCATAGAAACCCTATATACAGAGGGTAGCATATACAAACACTGTAGCTATCTTCTTAACACGGTTCTTTTTTTGGCGAAATACAAGGCCCCTCTAAGGGGCATATTGAGTATCCTTCTCAAAGAGGATGGACTCATCCAATCAGAGATTGCAAAGAGGATAAAGGTTTCACAAGGAGAGGCAAGACTCTATATCGGTGAACTGGAGAGATTGGATATCCTGAGGCGAATTGAGGATAAGTACTACTTCGAAGATAAGGTATTTAAAATGTGGTTAGATTTAAGAAAAACGGGAGAGGTGGGAGAGAGCCCCAAAGACAAATCACTGGATATATACCTAAGAATCTTAGAGAGAAAATACCTGAAAGCAAAAACTGAATTAGGAAAAGCAAAGGAATATGAATTTAAGGTGAAACTTGAAGATGAGTTCGATCTGAAACTTAATAATTACAAAAGTAGTGACAGTAAAATCGAATTCGATCTACTCGGAGAGAAAAACAGTATCTGGTACATCTTCGAAATCAAATGGAGAAACAAACCCACAACCTATAAAGACCTGGAGAAATTCCTGGAAAAAATAAAAAGCTCCGAATACTCCGAAAAGTCAAAGAAACTGTTCTTCATATCCAAGGCCGGCTTCACAGAAAAAGCACAGAGTTTCGCCAAAGAAAACCACATCCTCCTGAGGAAACAATAACCCAAAAAAAACTTATGATAAACAACCCATACAACAGCGACCTCATCAGACAAGGACTAATGACCCGGGATGAAGCAATGAACATAACTCAACTCCCCCCCCGAAAGACATCAAAAAATAAGTTACGACGACTTCATAAACTACGCACAAAAACCAGGTAAAGAACAGGAACCACACCCAGAAAAATATACCACAGTAAAAGAAAAAAAAAAAAGACAACAGAAAACAACACCAACAATACAAAAAACCACCAAAACAAACACAGCCGACGCAACCATACAACTAGAAGCCACCAAAAAAAAACAGTATACCCCGACATCCTACACACCAAAGAACACGTAACAGAAATACCCGCCGGAAACATCAAAAATAAAAGCCGACCTAAAAAAAACACAATAAGGTGATAAACACCAAAAAAACCACGCCAACCACAGAAAAAAACACACACACCAACCAACCCAGAACCTGTACCTCCTAACACCCCCTGGCAATAATAGACACCGCCCTGCTAATAGAAATACTCAGAAACATAACCCGACACAGAAGAAGAAAACATACATACTCAACCATAAAACTATAAAAAAGACTACACACAAAAAAAAAGCCAAAACAGAAGTGGAAAAACACACACACGCCAACCAACCCAGAACATATACCTTGAGTCTACAGTATATCCAAGTGTTACAGAAGAGGTCTTAAAACATAAACCCTTACCTTAGACATGCCCCCCTCGCTTCTTCCCCGGTTTATTCCCTCCAGATCCCAGACTCCAACCCCCTTCCTTCCTACAGGAAGATCAGAAATGAGAACTCAGGGGATTCACCACATCCAGCCAGGGAATCCTCTTGAAATCACGCTCATTTTCAGTGTAGATACATAAAATATTATTCTCCCTCATCGTTGCAGCAAGCAGGGCATCCCAATAATGAATCTTATATCTACTACCTGCATCTATTGCAGATAAAATTGTATTTGCAGTAAAACTGATTTTCTTCCAGCCCCTAAAACCGAGGATGCCCCCTATAATATCCTCAGCATCTTTTGTCGATATGGGATTCTCTATCTTCTTAGTAGTTACCACATAGAATTCAGAAAGATTCTGCAGGGATACTGCAAATTCCTTATCAAGATTCCAGCATTCAGCAACCAGATCCTTACATATCTCATGTTTTCCGCTATCGATCTCGCTCCGGTCATATGCATAAACCAGGATATTTGTATCAAGTAAACAGAGCCTATCTTCCATAGAGATCCTCCCGTTCCCTGTACAACTTCCTTCCGAAGCTGAATCCCTTTTCGAGAAGTTTCAGTTGCTTCTCTGAAATCTCTCTCTGCCTCTTTTCATAGATCCAGTATTTCATTGCCTCAGTGATGGCCCTACCTAAATAACCCTTCTTTTTATGATAGGTTATACCCGCTACCTCCCTGAATCTTCGTTCAACGTCATCATCGACATTTACGGTTATTGTACCCATATGATCACCATTAATATTTAGATTTTGATTATATTTAAAT
This sequence comes from uncultured archaeon, assembly GCA_965602195.1. Taxonomy (GTDB): domain Archaea; phylum Altiarchaeota; class Altiarchaeia; order IMC4; family QMZM01; genus CBFCYF01. Next base: position 3,327 of record CBFCYF010000088.1, read on the forward strand.
ACACCGATTATGTAAATATAGGAGTTATTCTGGCACCGATATCAATACTGTTGGAACTGAGAGAAGTGAGGAAGCCAAGAAAAAGCGTCAAGCACCCATCCAGAAAAACACAAGCACAAGCAACCCCTCCACAACAACAAACAGATGTTGCCTTATTAACGAATACAACTAAAAATATAACCACAACACAAAAAAAATGTATATCCTCAACTACGAAATAAGCCTAATATGGATACTGCTCCTAGCAAACATAGGAGTAATCCTCGCACTAATCCTAGTAATACTAGAACTAAGACAGCTGAGGAAACTAAGGAAAAGCTTCGAACACCTATTCGGAAAACACGAAGACATACTAGAAAAAGACGAAAAAATATTCTGGAAAGAACTAAGCGAACTGAAAAACATACTCAGACTAAAGAAAATAACCCACAAACAAACAGAAGACCTACCCTAAAAAAAACACACTGAAAAAAAAATGGAAGAAAAACTACTGAACAGCATCTCAAGGAGCCTGAACCTATCCAAAGAAGAAATACTGGAGGAAAGCATAAACAGTTTCCTAGACAGAGAGTTAAGGAAAGCCTATTCTGAAATAGAAAAACTGAAAGGAAAATATGAGGTTGACAAGCCAGGGGAACTCAAAGAAAAAATCGAGAAAGGAAAAGAAAAAGCACACCCCGCCTGGGAAGAGCTGATAGAATGGGAAAGACTCCATAAGAGAATCATAGAGATCGAAAAATGGAGAAAAGAAATACCTATACCAGCATAACCGAAATCGCTCTAACCAAGTTCCCCCAGATAGTGGAAGACGCCACCATCATCAAAGGCCCACTAAATACCCCTAAAAGTGTGAGGATATTCCTACACGAAGGCTCTTTTCTGGAAGTCTGGATCTCCGGCGATAAATACTCCTACCACCGGGAAAGAAGAAAAATTGATGGAAAACTCTATAGGCATGATAACGCCCCACACCACAAGGAAATTAAAACCTACCCCAAATACCTCCATTCCAAAACAGAAAACAACGTGAAAGAAAGCAGAATAAGTGACAAACCTGAGATTGCTATCGTCGAATTCCTAGAATTTATAAAGAAGAAGATAAAGCAAACATAAGATATAACTACTCCTAGCAGCACTAAAGCTAAGACAACTGAAGAAACTAAAGGAAAAGCTTCGAACACCTATTCGGAAAAACACGAAAAAATATTCTGGAAAGAACTAAGTGAACTGAAAAACATACTCGGACTAACACAAACAGAAGACCTACCCTAAAAAAAATCAGAGAAACGACCTAAACCAGCTGACTGTCTCCTCCAAACCCTCATCCAAAGAAACCACCGGACTCCACCCTAAAATCTCCCGGGCCCTACTTATACCCAGCCAACGCACCCCCCTAACAATCCCTTCTACGAAACCCAGCAACCACCCTAAAAATCACTCACCAAGATTTAAGCCTAAACTCAAAAATAACTAACAAACGAAAAGAAAAAAAAATGGAGTCCGTATTTGAAAAAGGAGCCGACATCCTCATCAAAGAAAAATTCTTCTCCAACAGAAAAGAATTAGATGAAGAAGCATTAAGAACCCTCTTCGAATTTAGAAGAGACCTAAGAATAGCTGCAGCCGTTAACTTATATAAAAGAGAAGAAATGTCTCTCTCAAGAGCATCCGAATTAGCCGGAGTCTCCACCGAGGAGATGAAAGACTTCCTAATTAAAGCAAGAGTAAAAATAAGAAGAGGCACCAAAGAAAAAAAAGCAGAAGAATTAGCAAAGGTGATTTAATGCCGGTAATAGACACCTGCATCCTAAGCTCCCTAAGTAAAATAAACAAACTTTACGTGTTGACTGAAACACCCAAAGACTACCGGATAACACCCTCCGTATTAAACGAACTGGATAAAAACAGGATCGCTGGCTTCAAATTTGTGGAAAAAATATATGAACTCTTAGCCGACGGCAAACTACAGCAAACCCCAGTAGACATAGATGGACTAAAAAACATACAAAAACTCAGAGAAAAATACAGGCTAAGCCTAGCTGATTGTGAATGTATCATCGCATGCAGAGAACATAACGATATCCTATTGACTGACGACACCTACCTCGCTAAAATAGCAGCCAAAGAAGGAATAAAACAAGTCTATGATCTTAAAGACCTGTTAGGAGCAAGCATCACCAACCAAACAATAGAAAATAACGCAGAACTACATGAAATTATTTCACTACTGAAGGAAAAAGACCATTATGAATTCTCAGAACCAGACAAGAGATACCTGCTTTCACTACTTGAAAAGAAACCAAAGAAGAGATAAAAAAATCAGAGAAACGACCTAAACCAGCTGACTGTCTCCTCCAAACCCTCATCCAAGGAAACCACCGGACTCCACCCTAAAATCTCCCGGGCCCTACTTATATCCGGCTGACGCACCCTCGGATCATCCACCGGAAGATCCCTGAAAACAATCTCGGAATCAGAACCCGTCAACTCCTTAATCTTCCCCGCAAAATCAAGGACACTCAACTCCACAGGATTACCTAAGTTCACAGGATCCCCCTCAGAAGACAACATCAATTTAACAACACCTTCAACCATATCAGAAACAAAACAAAAACTCCTAGTCTGAGAACCATCACCATACACCGTAAGAGGCTCACCCCTCAAACTCTGAGAAATAAAATTAGGCACCACACGACCATCATCAACCCTCATCCTAGGCCCAAACGTATTGAAAATCCTCGCAATCCGAGTATCAACCCCATGCACCCTACGATAAGCCATCACAATAGCCTCCCCGAAACGCTTAGCCTCATCATAAACACCCCGGGGGCCAACAGGATTAACGTTACCCCAATAAGACTCCGGCTGAGGATGCACCAAAGGATCACCATAAACCTCAGACGAAGACGCCAAAACAAACACAGCACCCTTATCTTTAGCAAGACCCAACGTATTATGAGTCCCCAGAGACCCAACCTTCAACGTCTGAATAGGCAACTCCAGATAATCAACCGGACTAGCAGGACTAGCGAAATGCAGGATATAATCCAACGGCCCGTCAACCTCAATATGCCGGGTCACATCATGCTCTATGAACTCAAAATTACCTCCACCCAAAAGATGAGAGATATTTTTTACATGCCCCGTAACAAGATTATCCATACAGATAACATGATAACCCTCCCCCACCAAAAACTCACATAAATGAGAGCCAATAAAACCCGCCCCACCAGTCACAAGAACATTCTTCATCTTCACCAACACAAACCCCAATACTCTATACCCTCCCTGCTCTTAACAACATTTCTGGCGTCAACCACAATCTTACTCTTCATTCCGCTGAAATCCAGGCTCTCAAACTCCTTCCAATCAGTGAGAACCAACGCAACATCAGAATCCTCAAGCGCATCACCTGCAGAACCCGCATACTGGATCCGGTCCCCGAAGACGGTTTTTGCATTCTCCTCCGCCTTAGGATCATAAACCACAACCCGGGCACCCTCATCCAACAACAAACTGACCACCGGCAACGCCTGACTATCCCTAACATCATCTGTGTCACCCTTAAACGCCAAACCCAAAACCGCAACCCGCTTACCTGAAAAATCCCCGGCCCTCTCCCTTGCAATACCAAGAAACCTTGCCGGCTGACCCTCATTCACCTCCAAAACAGAAGCCAGAAGGCTAGGCTCATAACCTAAACCCCTAGCCTTAAACACCAACTCCCTGGTATCCTTCGGAAGACAGGAACCCCCGAAACCCAGACCAGCCTTCAGGAAGTGAGGGGAAATCCGGCGATCCAACGCAATACCGTCTGCAACATCATAGGTGTTGATTCCAAGCCCCCTGCAGATGTTACCTACCTCATTAATGAATGATATCTTCGTCGCCAGAAAAGCATTAGATGCATACTTAATCATCTCCGCAGTCCTCAGATTAACTCTGAGAACAGGGCAGCTGAAATCCCGATACAAGCCCTCAACAAGATCACCTGAGCGCCTGTCACAGGAACCGATAACAATCCTGTCAGGGTTCATGAAATCCTCCATAGCAACCCCCTCCTTCAGGAACTCAGGGTTCACCGTAACCCCAAAATCAATCCCACACTTCCTGCCGGAGGACTCCTCAAGCAGCGGGATGATGACCTCCTCCGTGGCCCTGGGAGTTACAGTACTCTTAACTACAACAACATGATACCCCTCTTTATCTCTGAGAACCTCTCCGATATCCCTTGAAACCCCCCTCACATGATCCAAGTTAATATTGCCGTTATCTCTTGAGGGGGTGCCAACACAGATGAATGTATAATCGGAGTTGAGGACCGCCTCCCGCAGATCAACTGTTGCCTTAAGATTCCTGCCGGCAACCTCCCTGAGTATCTCATCAACACCTTCCTCGTATATATGGGATCTGCCTGAGTTTATGGAATCCACCGTTTCACGGTTTATGTCCACACACACCACATCATAGCCCAGTTTGGCGAAACCAACGCCGGAGATAAGACCAACATAGCCTGCCCCGATTACCGAAATAGCCTCAGACATTTTACAATTACTGTATCAATATCCATGGGATAACATAAATAAAAATAGCCTCCATGTGCGTTGAAGGTCATGGGAGGTGGGTGGGTGTTACAGGAAACACATCACCCACATTCTGAACAACGTATGTAATAAATTTTAAAATACTGAAGATTTATCTTAAATCTTTCTT
>CBFCYF010000089.1:0-8005 GCA_965602195.1 uncultured archaeon
CCTCTACCTTCTTCTCCTCAGGCTTCTTCTCCTGCACCTTCTCAGGCTTCTCCTCGGCCTCAGGCTTCTTCTCCTGCACCTTCTTCTCCTCGGGTTTCTTCTCCTCTACCTTCTTCTCCTCAGGCTTCTTCTCCTGCACCTTCTCAGGCTTCTCCTCAGCCTCAGGCTTCTTCTCCTGCACCTTCTCTTGCTCAGCCTCAGGTTTCTTCTCATCCACCTTCTCAGGCTCAGGCTCAGCCTCTTCCTCTGCCTCAAAATTCTTTTTTAGTCTGTACTCTGGCTCCACCGTCATACTCTCCTTATCTGAATAAATCTTTACATAACCCTCCGCGGTGTGCTCCCCGAATCTTGTTTTCAATGAATCCAAAACAGTGAGATCCTTATCTGACTTAAGAGCAGCGATTACCTTAGCCCTAACCTCACCCCTCTTAGGTGTTGGCCCACTATATCTCAGATTAAATCTGATCTCCTTCCTATTCAACAATGGATTCTCCCTCTTACCCACGACCTCAACATCCATTTTTTTATCTCATCTCGTTTAGTATATCACGCGCATATGCTTTTTTTTCCTCATCTACTTTAACAACCACCACTCCCTCACCGGGCTGCCCGTATAAAACAACCGAACCCTCAGGGGCAAGAGTTATAGCAACTAATGTAATTAAATCCTCCTCCCCGTCCACCCTGATTTTTGTAGCTGATTTTGATTTAAGGGCATCCTGCATTGCAGTAAATGCCTCTTTAGTTAATGAACCAGCAGGATTCTTTATCCTTATCTCCCTCTGATCGAAGTCCTTTATCACATCCGGGATCTGAACGGGTTTACGCATTATCCTCCCGTCATAAACGCAAATCCTGGGCTTTACTCCCGCCTCCAATATGTTTTCTGTGATTTTGTCGCCGACACATATTATGATCTCTGAGCTGATATCTAATTCATCCACAGAGGACACCAAGTCACCTAAGGGTTCCTTAAGTTTTTTTCTCATATAGGAGGGTAATCTCAGATCAGTATACTGCATTATCTTACCTTCAGGGCATATTCCCCAGGTAACTTAATACTTAATCTCTGAGCTATCTGAGATTTCTCCGGATCAAGTACTGCAACATAGCCGCTCCAGTACTGGGATGTGGGTTTATTACACACTGAACATGTATCCTTATCAGTTAATCTCTTACATATTTTACATGCCCTCATTTTTTAGTCTTCCCTCCTTTCTCTTTAGCTTTCGCTCCTTTCACCTCAGGTTCTGATTTTTTCTGCTGCAGCTTCTTCTCCTCATCCAACCACTCTATTTTCCCTAGATAGGCTTGCCTCATAGTTAACCCAATTTTACAGTCAGAGAGCCTTGATTTTAGACTAACAGAAACTATTCTCGCCCTTACCCTGTCTCCCTGCTTCAGAATTTTTTTGCTTTCCTTCCCCGCTAAGACGGCATTCTTTTGATCATAAGTCATAAAATCCTCCGTGATCTGAGAAACATGCACTAATCCGTCTATGGGGCCAAAGTGTATAAAGGCTCCGAATTCGGTGATCTCGGTTACCTCCCCCTCCACCACCTCATCCAGTTTAGGTTGATAGGTGAGGATATCCAGAACAGCATCATAGTATATCGCACCATCCCCCATTATTATCCTGCCTTCCCCGGTTTCCTTCACATCAATCGCAGCAAGGACTATCCCTATATTCCTGTCTACTCCGGCCGCGGCTCTATTCTCAAATTCTGACAGTATGGTTGTTTCCAGGTGTCGACCGAACTTCTTTGGAGGAACCCTTACCACGTCCTTAACACTTAATATTCTATACATTTTAGTTGTTGAATTAACTTATACCGAATGTAATATTAAAAAACGTTCTCTAATGGAGGTACTATTTGCTTCTTTCTGGAGAGCACTCTCTTCAGGTAAATGGAATCGTCTTTGACGGGTTTACCGAATGCTGCCTCCGCCTTCTGTGTTTCCCCTACCACAAGGATCTCAGAGCCCTCTTCCATGATGTCGGTTATCATAAACAGTAATAGGTCATATTTTCCCTCAACCCTGATTTTGTTCAACTCCGTAAGGAATTCATCCCTCCTTTCCGCAGACTCCTTAGAATCCACCACCTCTATCTGTCCAATACCCACCTTACTATCTCCGAAACTGAAATCCTTGAAGTCAGAGTATATTATATCCTGCGCGCTGATACCCTTAAGGGAGGCCTTGGCTTTTTTTACCTCGATACCGAACTCGTTGATATCCCCTACGCCGGCTATCTCAGCTAATTTCTCGGCTATATCCCTGTCTAGGGGGGTTGTCGTAGCTGATTTGAAAACCACGGTATCAGACAGGATAGCTGCCAGTAGAATGCCTGCGACTCCCTCATCCAGAGCTACATCATGTGATAGGAATTTACAGGCTATTATGGTGGCTGTTGAACCCACGGGTTCGGTATGGAAGATTATGGGGGAAGAGCACTTGAAGTTTATTTTATGATGGTCTACGACCTCCACTATGTCGGCATCCCGGTAACCCTCTATGGACTGGGACTGCTCATTATGGTCCACGAGAATGAGTTTTTTCCCGCCACCATCCTCAAGTAGCACAGGTTCCTTAAAGCCGAATCTGTCAAGGACATATGCTGTCTCAGAGTTAAGTTCACCTATTCTAGCCGGTATGAACTGACCCCCATCAATCTTCTTCTTTAATTCAGCATACGCTATGGCAGAACATATGGAGTCCGTGTCCGGATTCATGTGCCCTACAATATAGACCTCATCATACATTTTTAACACCTGATTTAAATGAAACTTAATCTCCTGTTCTTTTTGGTGGAGATAACAGGAGTATGGAGCTTCCTTAATTTCCTAACTAATTCCATGTCACGGGTACATACTATTATGTTGTCTTTCTGTGCCAACTCCAGTATAAAGTCGTCCACTGAGCCTCCACCATCTATGAGTTTAATATCTTTCTTCTTAATCAACTGAAGAGCAACCGTTGATGCGATCTTATCCTCGCCTTTGCCCTCCACACCTATTTTACCTAACTCCTCTATCACTCCCAGGGGTATGATAAACTCGTGTTTTTTTGAGACCAGCTCGTCAATGTCATGGAATACATCTATTTTCTCCCTGTGAGGGAGAAGTAGAAAATTGGTGTCAAGAACTACCCTTATCATTCTCAGCCCTTGACTAAGCCGTATCCAATTAAACGCCATCTGGCTCCGACTTTTCTGCTTATTGCCACCCTGTCTCCTTCCTCAGTGCAAACCGGGATCCTCAGAGTCATTTCTGCCTTTTTTGGATCGATAACTGTGCCAAGTGTCACCGCACTCCCCACAGACAGCATTAAGGATTCAGCTTTCTGTAGTGATGTTATAGGGCCGTGATCCCTGCCTCCTATCAGCGTATCGAAGAGGTTGACGTCAAGTAGCAGGCTATCTCTGGCCTCAGGTAGTTTCCCAGGATAACCTACCACATTCCCGGAGAGGTTATCGGATTTAGCCAGTGACGGGTCTAAGGTGGTTCCCACCCCGATTAAACCTCCGGGACCCAACTCCTCCACGGATTCTCCGCCAGCAGTCAAGCTACTGATCTTCGTCCTAAGTTTTCTGTAGGTGTTCTTCTTCTTAATACCCGGGGATATCTCTATCTCATCCCCAAGCCTTAATCTACCCTGTATTAGAGAACCCCCAAGCACCCCTCCCATGATTTCATCAACGCCTATCCCCGGTTTATTAACATCAAAGGAACGGGCAGTCATCAGCCTAGGATCTTTTGTCAGGTCCCTTTTGGGGGTGGGGATCTGATCTTCAATGGCTTTGATCAGTACATCTATGTTAGCCCCGTAGTGGGCGGCTATGGGGATAATCAGTGAATTCTCAGCTATAGTGTCTTTAATGAAATCCTTTATTTGCCGGTGATTCTTCCTAGCATCTTCCTTTGAAACTAAGTCAACCTTGTTTTGAGCTATTACGATGTTCTTCACCCCCAGAATGTCGAGAGCCATTAGATGCTCAGCTGTCTGTGGCTGGGGACATTCCTCGTTTGCGGCTATCACCAGGAGGGCTCCATCCATTATCGCTGCCCCGGAGAGCATCGTAGCCATTAATGTTTCATGGCCGGGGGAGTCAACAAAAGATACCCTCCTCAGGAGTTTTGTTTTTGAGCCGCATCTGGGACAGGTTTCCTGGGTACAGTAAAACTCTGGTTCATCACATTTGGGGCATTTATAGAAGGTGCAGTCAGCGTATCCGAGTCTTATGGAGATACCTCTTTTGATCTCCTCAGAATGCTTATCTGTCCATACCCCGGAGAGAGCTTTGGTCAGGGTTGTTTTGCCGTGATCTACATGTCCCACCAAGCCTATATTGATTTCTGATTGAGCCATATCAAGTATCCTCATATGTATTGAGTGTCAGAAGTTAAAAATGGGGTGATAATCACGTTATATTGACGTCATCTGTTGCGAGAGGGATACACCGATTATCCAGCTAAACAACATGTACATCACGATTGAGGCGATTATTAATGTGGGGGTGAGTATTATCGTATAGACTGCCCTGCTGGGGGTCGCCCAAGGCTGTATCAGACCCACTAAAAGCGCCCCGAAGAACGCAGAGACAGCTAGATTAGCTATGGAATAAATCCAGAAGGACTCCAGCGTTATTAATGAGGCCCTCATAATCATTATGTCAGACGTGTATGTGGGGGTAGGTACTGCTACTGCGCTATAAATATTTGTTAGGGTTGTGATGAACTGGTGTGATACTGCGAAAAGGAAAGGTGAACCGAATAGTATGACAACGAGAAAAAGCATTACGCAGGGAACTGATAACCCTGGCTTTGTTATAGTATCTCTCATCAAGAATAATATCGCCAGGAAGGATGCCTGAAAAACTATTTCAAAGATCAAGATCAACCAAAGAAAGTTTTCATCAACTATTGTTCCGGAGAAAGTGGATAAAATTGCGATTAAAGTTGCACCCATAGAGGGTAGCACACCAACAATTAACATATAGATTAAGCATAATAGAAACACCATAATAGGGTGTTTATGCGGCATCATCTTATTTTTTCTTCTCTTTCTCTGACTTTGACTTCTCCTTCTTTCCCTTCCCCTCAGTCTCCACCTTCTTCTCCTCAGCTTTCTCCGCCTTCGCTTCCTCCGGTTTCTCCTCAGCTTTCTCTTCCTCAACCTCTAAACCTAAAAGCTGTTCTATGCTCTTCTTCCCCTTTTTAACTATCTTCGTGTTAATCTGCACTATATCCTCATCAATTTCCTCTCCCCTAACCCTCCTCTTTCTCCTGACATTCTCGGTTGGGTTGTAGCCCACACCACCCCTTAACAGGACACGGAGGGTTTTTGTGGAGTGAACCCCCCGCCTCATAGGGAAGCCACATTTGTCGCTCCCGCCGGTGATCTTTATAGTGCACCCGCTTAACCCCAGAAATGATGCACCAACCTCATCCCCCACCTTCATGCCCCTGAATTTCCTTGCTTTTTCATCCTTTATCTCCTGCTGGTAGGATTTCCCTGTCTCCGGGTCGGATAGTACTAGTTTAAACTCCATTTTTTTTCTTAGTTCCCTTAATATTAGAACATGAAAATAAAAAGTGTTATTGGATATCCTTGATCTGTTTCCTTATTTTGCTGCTTATCATCTGCCCATCAGCCCCACCCTTTAACTCGGCCATAACCTTCCCTACAAGAGGCCCAACCGCTCTCATCCCCTGCCCCCTAATAAAGTCTATGTTTTTTTGGATTACCTTATCCACAACCTTATCTACCTCCTCGCCGGATACCACTGAAATTTCCTGTTCCTTAAGGATGTCCACCACCTCCCTGCCCGGATTCTTCGCCAATTCAGCCATAATCTCTGCTATGGACTCCTTCACTATTTTCTCCTCACTCAGGCATCCCAGAATATCACGGTAGTGTCTTTTCCCAAGAACACCTACTTCTACTTCATATCTTTTTTTCACCTCCTTGGGCGTGGATAGGAGGGTGACAGCTATCAGAGAGGGTTTTATGTTAGGGTAATCAGAAACAAATTCATTGAATATTTTAGACCACCTGGATCTAATTAATTGTTCTGTGAGTTCCCTCCCTAATCCAAGGCCGATAAATTTTTCCTCCATCTCCTCAGGGAGCATGGAAAGTCTTTCCCTGATCTCTGAAACAACCTCTTTTCCTACCACTATAGGCGGTTCATCTGTTTCAGGATACATTCTCGCCGACCCAGGTAGCGGCCTCATGAACTCTGTTGTTCCATCCTCCCTCGCCTTTCTGACCTCCCGGGGAACACCATCCAGGGATATCCTGCATCTCTTTACTATCTCCTTTAACGCCTTTTTCGCTATGTCTTTTCTTTCCACTACCATGACAAAGGCATCCTCTTCTTCTAAACCTAATCCAGCGGAAACATCTTTAACCTCCCCCTCCGAGATCCCGTAACCCGGCAGCTCATTGGAGTGGAATATCCCCCCAACATTAGCCATTGCCTTAGCATACTGTGATAGTTCAGGCCCAAGCTTTTCCTTCAGCAGGCCACCGAATCCACCTAATCTCACCGCCATTACACTTGAGCCCTCCTTAATCATCTTAGATATAAACCTTGATTCTGAATTCCTGAATATCAGGGTAACATCCACAAATTTATTTTTTATATCCACATCCCTCTTTTTCAGTTCATCTTTGACATCTATCAGCATCAGCTGTCTCCTAACCTCCCCCCTCATTATCCTTGAGATTGATCTAAGATCCTGAACCCCCTTTATCTCTATCCTCTCCCCTCCTGTTATGGAGACATTTAAATCCTGTCTTATTGTTCCAAGACCTCTTTTTACTTTTCCTGTTGCTCTCAGGATCATGCCCAGTTTTTCTGCGACCTCCCGGGCGTGGTTGGGATTTTTGATGTCGGGTTCTGTGCCCAGCTCTATCAATGGGATACCCAGACGATCCAGCCTGTATACTATGGTATTGTCTTCCTCCCTTATTTTTCTTGCTGCATCCTCCTCAAGGGATATGGAGGGTATCCTGACTCTGCCTTCTTTTGTTTCAATGTAACCGTCCATCGCTATCAAGACCGTTCTCTGAAATCCTGATGTGTTGGATCCGTCGATTACTGTTTTCCTCATTACCTGCAGTTCATCCACTGGCCTGGCATTAAGCAAAAGAGAAACCTCAAGGCATATGTCAAGAGCCTCCCTGTTCAGGGGATGGGGTGGTTCCTCATCCAGCTCCACCAGGCAGTTGCTGTTGGAGTAGGCCTCATATATAAACTCCTTATCCCTTAAGAATTCATGTAGAGCCGCAGGATCCACATCCCCTAGTTCGCCGGCCACCGCCCGCATCTTTCTCTTCACGATGAAATCAGGCTGATCATCCCGCATCTCTGAGGGACACTCACAGAATAATTTATGGGTATCCAGCTGCTGATGTATCTCAATTCCCGCCTTAAAGCCGAGTTTTTCGTAGTCGAGTTTCATTTTACATATAATCTTTAATCCAATCCTTTAATTTATTTCTATTTATCAATTCCACATCAGACTTTACTGCCAATTCCCTTGCCCGTGTAGTAAAGTCGTTATTTGTAACTACCATGCCTTTGCTGCAGTTATACATCTTAATCGCTCCCAACACCTCCTGTATTGCCTTATTTCCTATTGGATTTTCACTTCTCTTTGCCTGAACCGCAATTTTATCACCAAACTTGGATATGATTAAATCCCCGCCTTGATCGCCGGTAAGTTTAGTGTGTGTTACAGAATAGCCCATTCTCTTAAATAACTTCTCTAGAAATCTTTCAAAATCGTAGCCACTCATTGAATCAATATCACGTATACTTATACTTCTTGAATCTTCATCAATTAGTTTCTTCTTAAATCGCTCCAATTCAATTTCCTTTTTTACCGATTCTATTTTTTTAATGTTTATCTCATCCACTGAAGGAAGTTTCTCAACTAATAACTTTTGTAATTTATCAATATCCTCAAGATAATTATCTCCACGATATTCAAGA
>CBFCYF010000090.1:0-7936 GCA_965602195.1 uncultured archaeon
CCATTTTAATCCTCCTCCTCAAACAGTTCTGCAAGCTGCATTATTCCTTCTTCATATCCATCTTCATCCAATTCAGGCTCTTCCTCTTCTTCATCAACTGCCTCCCTCAGATCATCTATCAGTTTTTTGCTGTATCCTTCAGGCATTCCAAGCATAACATCTACTGCAAACTTGGCACCACGCATATCAACAGTCTTTATAATGTGGTTGCCTATTGAAAATTGAAAGTTTCCATCCACATATTGACTAACAAATGCATTATCCCCTACAATTCTTTCAACTGTCGTATTATCCAGTTTTCCAAGTATTTCCCAGAATTCCTTAACGCTCATCTCCGTTGTCATTTTTCCTCCTCCTCAAACAACTCGGCAAGCTGCATTATTCCCTCATTGTCCCCATCATCATCAACAACTTCAGGCTCTTCCTCCTTCTCCTGTGGCTTTCCACCGACTGCCTCCCGCAGACCATCTATCAGTTTTTTGCTGTATCCTTCAGGACTTCTAAGCATAATATCTACTGCAAACTTGGCACCACGCATATTAACAGTCGTTATAACGTGGTTGCCTACTGAAATTTGAAATTTTCCATCCTCAAAGTGATTGATACTTACACTGTCCTCTATAATTCTTTCAAGTGTCGTATTATCCAGTTTTCCAACTATCTCCCAGAATTCCTTAACGTTCATCTTAGTTGTCATTTTTCCATCCCCAAAACCCTCCTAACTTTTCTGGCGGTTTTTATGTCCTTGCAGTATACGCTTAGGTCTACTTTATCGGTGCGGTCTCTCCTGATTCCGGTGATTCTCCCTCCCTCCCAGTAAATCTCTATGTTCGTATCCTCTAATTTCTCTCTGAGTTCTTTGCTTAGTTTTCGGGATATTTTGTTCGATTTCGCCACAAATCCAAGATACTCGGCTGTTGTTACAGTTGTAGAAATATTCACATAGTCCTCTAATTTGGCGGTTATATTAGCCAGCAATCCCTCATGTTCACTGCCTTCTTTCTTCTCAAGTTTCGTTTTCCATTTCTCCAATTCCTCCGGGGATAGCGTCTTCAGTTTTTCGTCTATTCCCTCCACTCGTTTCTCTAATTTAGCCTGGATTTGTTTGTAGACATCATCAATCAGCATGTCCTCCTGAGCACATTTTTTCAGGTCCTCTAATCCTTTCGGGGTTGCATTCTTTGAGACTTCCCTGACAAGTTTGAATTTCCTGCCTCTCTCCTTGTCTTTACTCAGCAGCTTGTTTATTATCGAATCGACTGCCTTGCTTTGGGTGGGGTACTGCTGCATGTATGTGTCCGTGAGGTAGAGCCTGTGGAGCAGTGCCGTCTTGAATACGGCTATGGCATCATCTTTCCCGATCTCATCCCTGCCTCCGAGGTAAGCTAATGCCTTCGCAACCTTCAATGAGGACAGGTAAGCCCTCTCGGAGATTGGATACCTGTTGTCTATATCCGAGCATATCCAGTTGTTGAATCTGCACTCAGTGCAGCAGCTAGGGAAATTCGTGAGGAATTCCTTCTCTCCGTGAACGCATAGCTGCAGGTCTCGGACATACCCTGCAAGAAGGACCTTAATATCCATGGGAACCTCTACTTTTTTGACATCAGCCCATATCTTCTCAAGATCTCCCTCCTTCAGCACCGGGTCGACATCAATCCTCCCGCCGTTCAACATGGTTATCTTGTCGTAGAATGTAACTGAGGATAACCGCAGACAGAAATCGAACCTATCTACTAAGGGTGGAGATAAAGTATATGTTCCACCGTCAGCCGGATTCATGGTTGCTATGAATGCGTAATCAGGAACCTCATATCTCTCATCCCCATATATCGCCATCTTTTCCTGGAGCATAGTGAATATGCTACTAAGGATCACCGGGTGACACCTGTTGACCTCATCCAGTAGTTTAATATGAGCACTGACAAATTTCCTCCAATTTACCTCCTCCTCTCCCTTCATCAGCTTCGCTATGTCATATCTGGCCAACAGCTTTGATTCGGTCAGACCTGATGATCCCTGTACCCTGGCATAGCTTGTATTGCAGAGTTCAGCGGTAGTTTCTGCTAACAGAGATTTTCCTTTACCCGGGCTGGCGTGAAGTAATATCTTCGATTCGCTGAATATCCCCGCCAGGAACATATCAATGATCTCATCCTCTCCCTTAAAGTATTGCATCAGCCCGTCCTTAACCGAAACAGCCTTCTCATGTATTTTTTCATTCATTTTAAATCACCCTCTTCCCTCTGATGTTTTTTAATATTCTCGATCATCTCATTCCAACATTCTTCACACATCAGCTTACCATCCCACGTATTTTGTCTAACTATATTCCTATTTGATCTCCCACAGCAATCACAACATGGTTTAGCCCATAGTTCTTCTGCATCCTTCAAAGTAATCCACTTTTCAACCATCTAAATCACCCCTATATCAAAATCTTCCCTCCACGTGCCTTATAAATCTCTCTCCGTAATTGATCGAGTTCCCTTTCCTGGTCTGGATCCAATTTATCTTCCACTTCCAACGGCAAGTCTATGCCCTTCCTCTTCATGATTTTGCTGCTCAAATGGAGGTATACTCTACTCATATTATGCCCCATTGGTGCTTTCAGCGAAGCCGTAAACAAATACATGCATAATTCACCCTCACCTACCTTCTCTGGATTAAGCATTCTTTCCATTATGACCTCTTGTTTGAGCCAACCTGGTATTGACTCAGCCCATCCCTTATCCGCAACAACCAATCTATTTTTTTTAGCCATTTTATCACCTCGCTCCCTCATCCTTTGACGGAAGACCAAAATCCTCTGGTTTTATATGTCTTACGCATATCTCATCCACTTCAACTACCAACTCACGGGAAAACTTAAACTTCAAATTGACATTGAGGGATAATCTCAGTATCATACCAGGATCATTTATGTTGTGACTATCACAAACAACCTTAATTAAATGCCCGAGCCTACTCTCTAGTTCCCTTAATTTTTTCATTTCAAACTTTCCCTTCTTTGTTTTCCAGTATCTTCTCTTCTTCCCCTTTATTCTCTTCTCAAACAAACTGTATTCCTTCATACTATCAAAATCATCAGGAAAACAGTCAACCTCAAACCGAGTATACAATCTATGCCTTAATTTTTCCATATCCTCCAACATCTTGATTGTATCACCATTCTTACTAATAACCCCAGATAATCTATCCATCTTCTCATCTATCCCAGATAATCCATCCATTTTTTCAACCTCTTTTTTGTACAGCTCCCTCCTCCTTTGACAGATTCAGGAACAAAAATAAAAGAAGATCAGGAATATATGTTCCCTTAACACTGTGAGCGGGAAATCCCACGTGCTTTAGCTGTGGGATGAGAGCGAACCACCGTATTTATACTCTCTGTTCCTAATAATATAACATGTAGGGTCGGTGCGACCCGAATTCACGCCTTTGGACATCATGTAAGACCTCTTCGGGGGCGTTCGATGGATGAATTAGGAAGCCCACACGCTTTAGCGGTCGGGTAGTTCACCTCAGTTTGTTTTTTTCCCTATCAGGGGAAGCACCTTCTTAACCCGATCAATGCTATCGTCTCTCGTGGCGGTGTCCAGAACTATTTCAATATATCTGTAGTAATCTATGCTCTTGCCTATATTCCCTCCATGTTCGTTGATTTTTAGGATGGCAGATAATATTGCGTTTGAATCCCTACCCGTCTGACTTTCTATTTCCTCTATGGTCTTGTCTCTTTCTTGTATCAGGTTGTTGTATTCCTGCTCTTTGTTGTGTATCTGATATTCTAATTCACGGATTTTTCCTTTCAATGTGGTTATCGCTGTAGTGTATGGTTCTCTCTTTTTCCTTAATTTTTCTGCTTCTTTAAGTAGTCTGATGATCTGTTTAATCTCCTTTTTCTTGTTTTCGTGTTTTTTGATTATCTCCTTGGTTAATCCCTCTTCTAAGTCCCTCCTTTCATCCCATGGAAAATCATCAAAACCCAAACTATGGATTTTATCGCCAACCTCTGCAACTTGGTCGTCAATCAGCCTGATTTTTTCCTCTGGTTCTTTAATCTGTTTTTCAAGTTCTGAGATCTCAGCATTGTTCTTTTCAGTGAGGGATTTAATAGCTGTGGGATAAAATTTGTTTGCTTCCTGTTTTTCATTTTCTGCTATTCTAATCCTATCCTCTCCATCACTGATTTCTTTAATGTTATACTGTATTCTCTCCTTTGAAATCCTGGAAATAATCTCCTTTATCTCCTGCTGTTGATCTTTGTTCGCAACCCATTTCAGAAGAAGCTCATAGTAATAGATTGTGTTTACTGAGTTGTGTATGGATTTCTTGTCATTAGTGTCGCTCCAAGCTAAATAATCTAATTTTCTCCTGACCTCCTCTGTGTTGTCCTGATTAAGGAAGCTCTTTAACGGTATCATCACATCTATGTCCCCCTCCTTTTCTGCCCTACTCAGAAGCTCTTTACTTGTTCTCACCAACAGAGGATCATCTTTGTCTAATCCTAATCTATATGGCAGAGAGTTAAAACACGTTTCAAAGATTGCGAAAGATATCCCCACTATATTACCCTTGGTATCTGCCATGATCTCCTTAGATAATGGATACCTATCTATCAATTGCTTAAAAAACAGTTCCTTAACCCTGCTCTCGCTTAACATTCTTTCACTAGAAGAATAACCCACTTTTTCCATCACTGAGTCAATTTCATGAGCAGATTTACAGTTTTCCAATTGAGTTATAACTTGCTCTAGCTTCGTGTTGTACTCCGCCTCTTTTTCTCTTATCCTATCCTGTGCCTTCTGTTCTATCTCCTTTATCTTTTCCTCTATTTTCTGGTTAATATTTTCATCATCCATTTTTTTTAAAACCTCCTAATTAGATGAACAGGGCAGGGATGAACCTGCTTACTGCCCCCATTATTCAAACAAACACCTCTTCAACTGCCTCCCCTACTAATTCCATAGCACCTAACTTATCATAGGCCGCCGGGAGCATCTCTAACAGCTCCTTTATCGCATCCTTTACCTCGGGTCTTCCTGAGAGTCTCGGTTTATTGTTAGGGCTGTTACTCTCTGCATAAAAAAGCCTATGTAAGGGTGCTATCTCATCAATATCCTCTACTTTAGCCAATACAATATAACATCTATTCATATCAATCACCTCAAAATTAGATGGGTGCAGAGGGGAATTGAACCCCCGCCCTCGGTTTTGGAGACCGACATGCTACCGTTAACACCACTGACCCAAAAATAAAAGAAGAATTCAGTTTTTACAGCTGTATTTATTCCCCAACGTTCTTGATCTTCTCATCGCAGATCACAATTAACGTCTCAAGCTCATCATCCACCTGGAACTTACCTGCCAGATCGCTGATTATATCCATCTCCTTGCTGACTGTTTTCCTCTCATGATCCCGGACTTCCCGCTTTTCCTTCTCTACTTTATCATCCAGATCGTCTATCTTATTCATAAGCCGGTTCAGCTTACTTTTCAGTGACTGCAGAGTCCTTTTCTGGCTTACGCTTATGCTTTTCTTGTCTGAGAACTTATACAGGTCCAGGATTAGTTTTTCCGGGTCAATGCCTAACATCTCCGCATATCTGCCCCGGTATTTCATGATTATTTCCTCGGCCTCTTTTTTGTATGTGGTCGGCACCGCATAGCAGCTGTGGTTCACTTTCACCCCGATTTCCCTGACATCGAACAAGACCCCGAACCTGAGTGATTGCTTGGTTTTGTTGATCTTCCAGGCATCGGCCTCGGCCTGGGTGAATTTCTTCCCCTGCTTCCTCTTAACCCGCAATTCCTTTAGAACTGCCTCCCGTTCCGGCGGTAAGTCATACATCACCAGAAAGGATTCCTTAATCTCCTTCATTTAGATCACCTCAAAAATAAAGATTTTAATTTTTCCCAATCATGACTTGTTATACCTTCAATTTCAAAGTCGTGACAGTAACTACCTACATCCTCTTCGTTCTCTATGTCTCTTCCACTGATAGCAATGATATCCACGCCGTCCTCATCACCATGTATAAGGCTAAAATTAATCTTCCGTGTACCTCTAAATCGCAAAGACTCAATGCTTTTAGTTTGTAGTAATTGTTTTACGGCAGGATCAAGAGATTGAAGAATTTCTTCTAATTCTGATCGTTTTAGGTTACGGATATTAATCAATGATGATTCTTCATCCACAAGTGACACAAAATCATCGGCACTGCTTGGTATCTCTGGATTCTCTACGATAAAACTACTAAAAACAATTGATTTATCTTTAGTAGGGTTTACCGTCCCCTCACCTTTCTCTAATTTATCTAGGAATTCATCGATATCCTTTAATTTATCCAGTTCCTTCATTTTCAATCACCATTCATCCGGCTCTATAGGCTCATCGTGCCAATAGCCTGAGTCAGTAAAGATATCTGATCTATACTTACTCTTAGCCTCCTCCTCACAATCATCACAAACATATGCACAAAATATACCCCGTGCATCATCCAATGCCCGCCGTGGCTTACCGCTTCCACACCCACATAATTTATCCATCCTATCACCTCCTTATTGATATGTTTTTACAGTTGTAATATAAACTTACTCCGCTGTCCCTTCAAACTTAGCTTTTTCATATGCCCCCGTGCTTATTATCTCGACTAAGTTCTCATTTTTGGTGTCCTATTGAGTAACAACAGCATTGACCTTTAGTGTGGAATTTCCCATTTATGATGTTGCCGTAAGTGTTTTTACAGTCGGAGTTTCGTTTGGCTGGTATCTGTTTGTGGTTTAAGCATTCGGGGCAGATCACCCGGTGTATGAATCCGAACTGGATTTTACTCATCTCCTCTTCAAGGTAGCTATTTGGGAGAAACCTGAATCCTAAGTCACGTAATTTTGTTGATTTCATTTTTTCAACCTCTTTTTTGTACAGCTCCCTCACCCTTTGACAGGATCGGGAACATAAAGATAAAAAAAGGAGCCGATAAACCCGAATTCGATGGTTATCGACCCATAAAAAAACAATTTATTTCCTTTCTTTTTATGATCCCGTCAGCCTTTCCGCTATTCCAGGATTATAAAATCTCTATGCCGTCTACCAGTTTAACTATGCTGTCCTTTCAGCCTATTTTTTGATCTTAGGCATTAATCAGACCGCCGATCCTATCATATCCTTAGATTTTGACATCCTCATAAGAGCCGATAAGATCGTTTAGCTCACATAGAATATTTTATCTTCCTCCCCTTTATCGTCATCTCAGAAGCCATAAAAAGCATCAGGGAGTGCATTCGACTATCGAGCCTAATAAGAAACCCGAACCCGCTTGTTATCAGTTATCGTGTTTATCCTTTTCTTTATCACCTCGTTTTTTCATCCGTAAGGAATATCAGGGAGTTTTAGTATAAATATACTGTGGTTTTTGAGATGTTTTTAGTATTTTGAAAGCTAAAAAACCGACTTTGAAAACAAAAAAACAAGCTGAAAACAATAGCCGGAAAGGAAAACTTAAATTCTGAAAAAAATGATCCGGGGCCTGCTAAAATCCCCGATATATCGGGGATTTGAAAGGGTTAATGATAGTCCAATATCATTAGGGTATTTAGTGTATACCCTAAGCAATTCAAAAAAATGAAAGAGGTATCGCTTCATATCAATTTTAATACTTTTTATCTTATTTTAAAATTATTTTTTATTGCCGACTCATATTGATTAGTAATATTACTAACTTTTCAGTTTTTTATCAAAATTTCTAATTAACAAAATTTAAACGATATTTTATATCTTTTTTCTGGATAATCTAATGATTGGTATCATATCGTATTGTTAATGATATTATTTATTTGCTTTTTATAGAATCATTCAGATAATCTAATGATAGTAAAATATCATGAAACAACATAAGTCTATTATCCAATTTGTAAACGATTTAGAATTCAA
>CBFCYF010000091.1:0-7838 GCA_965602195.1 uncultured archaeon
AGGCCGGCCTGAATAAACCCTTAGAAGAGCCTCGCAAGACTTGGGGTAAGAAGCGGTTTCAACGCAGCAAACCCAACGAAATGTGGCACAAGAAACTGCTAACGCAGTTTGTGTGCACCAACAGCTTTGCTGTTGCTTGCAGACTGAGTGTAAACTTACAAGAGATGATGGGTGGATGATCACCTACTTGGATGACTACAGCAGGTTCATACCTGCAAGTGATGTGTTTGATAACGCAAACACTGAGAACGCATTAGATGTCCTGAAACAAGCTATGGGTGAGTACGGCAAACCTCAGCAGATACTTACTGATCAAGGTGTGCAGTTCTACACCTGGCAGGAAGGCGGCAAAACCCAGTTCACTAAGTACTTGGAGCGCAACGAGATACAGCACATCGTAGCAAGCAAGAGAAGACCTACAACAATAGGTAAGGTGGAGCGATTCAACGGTTCATACGAGCGAGAAGCATGGCGGTTTAGCACACATGGCAAGTACATTCACCACTACAATTATGAACGTCCGAATCAGGCGTTAGGTTATTTAACGCCTGCAGACGTATATTTTAAAGAAGTGTAAGTAATCTCATGAGTTAGCACAGTATAAATAGCCTTCCGGGTTAAATCATATTAGGTGATTTTTTATGTTCGATACCTTTGGCAGAAGCTACAAGCTTGTTTTAGAGAGCTTTAATATACTCAGGAAGGATAAGGAGATGATGCTTTTCCCTGTTTTCTCAGGGGTTGCAGGCATCCTGGTCCTTATCTCATTCATACTGCCGCTATTCTTCACAGGGATTTTAGGCGGAGACGGTGCCGTAGGGGAAGTATTATATTACGTGATCATATTCCTGTATTATCTTGCAAGCTATTTCGTCATAGTATTCTTTAACGTGGGTTTAGTGTACTGCGCCCGTAAAAGACTTAAGGGTCAGAATCCTACATTCATGGATGGCATAAACGCAGCCTTCGGGAATCTAGGTAAAATATTTGCTTGGGCGTTGATTTCAGCTACAGTGGGGATGATTTTAAGGGCGTTAAGCAGGAGATCCGGGATACTGGGGAGAATCATTATATCATTAATCGGCATGGTATGGACTCTGCTCACATTCTTTGTGGTGCCTGTGATGATATTTGAGGGTAGGGGTGTGCTTGAGTCTATCTCAAAGTCAGGCAGCCTCTTCAAAAAAACCTGGGGGGAGAACGTCATCGGACAGTTTCAGATGGGTCTGATCTTCTTCCTCCTATCCATCCCTGGACTGATTTTCCCGGTGATAGGTGTTTTAACGGGAAACATTATCTTGATTGCGGTTACGGTTGCCGTGATGGTTTTCTACTGGGTTATCCTGGGTATTGTGAGCTCAAGCTTGGATGGGATATTCAAAACCGCACTTTATGAGTACGCAATAACCGGGGTTGTTCCCTCAGGATTCAGCGAAGATGTTATCAGAAACGCCTACAGAACTAAATAACCCCCGACTCCTTGATTAACTCATCTACTCTGTCTACTTCAGGATAGGCCTCGTTTCCATAACCTGTTGTTGAGAGTGCTGCTGCTGCATTGGCGAATCTCCCTACCCGCATCAGATCCCATCCCCTTGAGTGCCCGAATATGAAGGCGGCATTAAACACATCCCCTGCACCGGTCGTATCCACAGAATCAATCCTGGAAGGAGGAATAGATAATGTTTCTTTCTCCCCAGCTATCATGCTACCCTCAGAGCCCATCTTCAATGCAACAATTTCAGGGCCCATATCCAACAGATTCCCGCAGACATCCTCCTTATCCTCTGCCCCTGTTATTGCAGCTCCCTCCTTAAGGTTAGGGAAGAATACATCAACTTTTCTGAGAATCTTTTTCACCAAAGACAGGTCTCCTGAAGACCAACCCCCTGGATCCCATCCGGTGTCAAAGGAGACAAACATCCCCCTCTCATGGGCATAATCCATTAACCTCCCGGTCTCCCCCCTCAACCCCTGAAGAAAAAAACTTGCTATGTGGAGATAATCTCCCTCAATAAATTCCAGGTCTATATCATCTATGCTCAACTCACCGTTGGCCCCGGGATATGTGATGAATGACCGTGTATCATCACTGAATGTCACTGCGTAGGTGACTCCTGTCTTCGCTGCTTTGCCGACCACAAGATCAATGTCCCCCAACTCTCTTCTTATGAAATCAGCGAACAGGTCATCTCCAAGCTTCCCTATGAATCTCGTGTTCATCCCTAGAATGCTTGTCTGCCGGGCGAAATTAGCGGAGCATCCGCCAACGCTCAGATGCAGGTCGTCTATGATTACCTGCGAATCTCTCCCAGGGAAATCCTGGATGCAGGATGTTATGACGTCAACGTTTATATCCCCGACAGAGGTTACGTCTATATCACTCATCTCAGTTTCTCAATCTTCTTCATGAAATCCGCCCTCAGCCTGTCGCCGATGAACTCTCCTCTGAAGTAGTCTACTCTGGCGGCGATAGCCAGTTTAGCCGCAAATTTCCTTGATATCCTGCCCCTCATGTTTTTTGGGGCGGATCTTATCTCTGGAAGCTGGAAGATTACTCCGTGCTTTGGGGGGTTTTTTCTTTTCTTCAGAAATCGGAAGAACGCGTCTTCGGCTCCCAGAACCTGTATGGTGGAGGCTGGTAGAAGGGCGAGTCGCCTAAGGCTTCCTGAGATAGCCATTAATCTTGCCCCAAGGAGGGGGCCTGCAAGGGCAGATATGTTGGGGGCCACCTCATCCATAACCTTAATAACATATGACTCTATCTCTTTTTTCTTTGTGTATAGGGTCATGATTGAATTAGCGAGTGATTCAATTGCCTTACTGTCATCTTCAGAGAATTCTATCCCAAGGCTTTTCTTTCTGATATTATCTATCTTCCCAAGCAGGCCCTTATCCAGGCTGCTTGGGGAAAGCAACACCCGGACGTAGGTTTCATGGGAGGTTATCAGGGGATCCAGTTCAGGGAAATTAAGGGAGTTCCATTCCCTGAGCCTCTTGATGAGTGTGTTTACGGTCTCCTCTATGTCATCAAGTGAGTTGATGGCCTGGATTATAAACTGGTCTTTTTCGATCTCCTTAAGCCTTCTTTCTGTCAGCCTTGCATTAACCTCAAACAGCAGGGAGTTGAATTCATCTCCCGCGATCCCTAACTCAAGGGCGATTTCCGAGGGGTCTGTGAATTCAGTGTCCTCAGAAAACATTATTTTTTTGTCGTGGAATCTTGTGGGGTTAGAGACATGCACCTCTTTAACATTAGATCCCTTAAGTTTCTCTATCAGCTTAAGCTCCTCCTCACATACCCCGTCTCTCAGATTCACTATCCGGTCTGCGATCTCTTTTGGGTTTCTTGGAAACAACACCCTCTCTATGATCTTCCCGTCCTTTATGGCGAAAGCCCCTAGAATATTAGTGCATACTCTGATCATCCTACATCAACATCCTAAAAGAAAGAGAATCAGATTTTCTCCAGCCTGGTTCCTCCCTTCTTTTCACCGATAAATTCCTTTTTTTCCTTCTTCTTCTCCTCTCCGCCTGTTCTCTGTAACATGACGATCGCTAGGATAACTATTATGATTAGTATCAGGAGTATTAGGAGTATCGTGGATATTATGTCTCCTCCGCCTTCTATATCCTTTATCTCCTCAGATGCCTCCAATGCTTCATAGTTTTGCTCAGAAACCATAACTGTGTAGTTACCTGTCTGGTTCAGGGATCTTAGATTGAATTCCGCCTTACCCATTTCATCACTTACCAGTAGTATCTCCTCCCCCTCCGGTGCAACTATTTTTACTGTGATATCCTCTATGGGCTCATCGTCTCTTGTTACGGTTGCTACTAGTTTATCCCCGACATGCACAACCTTCAGATTCAACGAAATAGGATTTACGATAAATTCGGAGGAATCTGCCATGAAATTTTCTTTGGTGGCTGAAACATTATATGTGCCTGAGAGCTGAGGTATGAAACTAAAAACTGATCCGGATATCACCTCTTTACCGCCTGAGGGATCAATGATCTGTATCGTTGCCTCTTCCTTATTTCCCGCCCTGTCAGATACCGTGATGTCCGCCTCATCCCCCAGATCCAAGATTAGGGGGGTCACCTGTAAAATCAGGAGGTCGCTTACTGTTATGTCCACTGATTTATCCTCGTAACCGCTTTTTCCCACAGCTACAGTGTATTTACCGGGGTCGCTGAGGAGGAAGGTGAACACACCATCCTTGTTGGTTTTACCTGAGATATCAACTCCGGATACGGAAACCACCGCATCAGATACCGCCTTATTGTTTTGATCTTTCACCACAATAGTTATATCATCATTCACCCTGCTGCTTTGGGGAGCATCGATGATGAATGAATCAAATGCATCAAATGAGGCTGTTGTCGTCACATATGTGGCTTTCTCCACCGCTATCTGGTATCTTCCGGCCACTGAGGGGGTATATTTCACCTCGCCTTCGGCGGATGTGGATAGATCCTTCCCGTCTCCATCCGGATCCGTTATTGTTACTGATGCGTCCTCAACCGGGTTAGTGTCGGAGGTTACTTTTATGGTTACTTCCTGCCCTGCCCGTTTTTGCGTGGGGGTTACTGTAATACTCATCTCTCTTCTGGTTTTCACCACTATATTTTCGGTATCACTATCCTGGTAACCTTTCTTTGATGCTATGAGGGAGTAGCTGCCTTCCGCATCCAGTTCGAATGTTGCATAACCGTCAGATCCAGTGGACACCTCCCTGTATTTCTGGGGACCCCCTGATATAGCTATCTTCACACCCACAACCGGGTCACCGTTCTCATCCACAACCTTTATCTTCACCGGCTCACCGACCCTCGGGGCAGAGGGTACCTCAAGAATATCTAAGGAATGCATTATGTAGAGGAATATGGTTTTCTTACAGTAATCCCCATAGTTGAACCAGCTGCTTCCGCCGTCTACTTCAAGCACATCGATCTGGTATCTGCCAAATGCGTCATCATCGAACTCATCGGATAGGGTGACCTCCACTTCACCGTCATTGTCTGTTTCATCCCTCCAGTAGTCATCATTTTTCTCCCATACACTATCTTCCTCATCTCCCAGATAGGTGATTCTCACATATGCGTCCTCCAACTCGTCGCCGTCATCGTCCTCGACGTAGATGATGATTTCATCTTCCAGACCTGGCTTTTCAGGGGTGATTTCAACTGTATCAAAGACATGATCGTCCTCTATCTCGATATCATCATCACGACTTTCCGTACTAACATCGCCGGAGACCTCCACCTCTATGGTGTGATCCCCACACTCATAACCCATAAAGTTCCTCGCCCAATTGTACTTATAATCAAAATCCTCGGAGTTTATCGTTATGTATTCATAGTCTGTATCCTCCTCTAGCTCGATATTCTCCACGGTATCGTCGTAAACCACAATGTCATCGAATCTTATCACTACATCAACGTCCACTGTTTTAGTATCATCCGGATCCTCCAGCGTTATCTCCACATCAAAATCCTCTCCCACCTTTATATCTCGGGGGACACTAACACCTATACCATCCAAACCCACATCAGCAGACACACCTAAAGAAAAAAACATCAATGTAAATATCAAAACACTAACCCCTAAAATCCTTAATTTCATTTTAACCAAATCACCTCATAGATAAACCTGATAAAAGATTATGTGGGAGTAAATAAATAACAAACTCAGACCTCTGAAAGAGATGAACCCGTCGCCTTATCAAGGCTTACCTTCTTCCTTTTTCTATATAGAAAATAAGCGACTAGAACGGCGACTACGGTTGCGACGAAAGTCAAGGATATTGATGCAATCAGGAGGAGGAAGTTATATTGTTTCCCAACACTCATGTTTAATACCACCGTCTCATATTCTTCTTTCGTCGCCAAGGAGTTCACACTGATTATTGTCTTGCCCGTCCCCGTTATGCGGAAGACTGCTGTTCCCATCTCATCTGTTTCTGAATCCTCTTTTCCGCGGGAGGTTTCCATCTCCACACCTATAGAGGATATAGGGCTTCCATGACTGCTCACATTCACCATGATCTCTCCCTCATCCAGCCCGCCTCCTGAGGCAGATACACCCACCTCCAGTGGATGGGGAGTCACAACCAGGGTTTTATTTGCTCCACGGTATAGATCCTTCCCTGCCACAATAACATACTCTCCAGGCTCTGTTGGCTTATATACGTTGCCTATTAAGGCCCTTAAGCCATCAGGTTTTATCACAGATAACTCAACCGTGATCTTATCGCCTCCAACATCCACTGCAGAGAACTCAGCACTATCCCCAAGTTCTATCTCACTGGCATTAAACCTTAATTGTAGAATGCCTAACACAGTTACGTTCCTCTCAGTCCCCCAATGGTTCTCCTTAACAGCAGTTATTCTGTAATAGCCGGGGTTTTGCAGGCTGAAAGAGAATTTCCCCTCCGCATCGGTAAGCCCGCTCACAGGGCTGCCTTCCACGGAAACAGTAGCCTCACTCACCAACGTACCCTGCTGGTTCTTGACAGCGACATGCCCACTATCACCCACCATCACCTCATCTGCCTCAAGGGAGATAATCAGGTAGTTCAGAGCATTAAGACCCCTGATTACGCTCTTAAATTTATCCTTCTCCACCTCCACAGTATATTCCCCCACCGAGAGGGGAGTGAAGGTTGCCAGGCCATCCTTGCCCGTAGTATGGGTCTCATATCCCCCCGTGGGTTTATTTATCCTGACTATCGCATTCTCCACAGGTTTTCCGTTAGAGAGTATGGTTATGTTAACCTGTTTATTGATGACTGCCTCCAACGGATCTATTACAATCGAGGGTATCCTCTTCTCGGATACAATGAGGGTTTTGTTGACACCCCAGAACTCCTGGCTTAGTTCCCCCATAATCAGGGTGTAATTGCCCGCCTCGTTTATTGTGAGGTTAATTCCACCACCCATATTCCTCAGGGGATGTATATCTCCCTCCGGATCCAGGTATTTCACGCCAACACTCCCCGGAACACCCAGAGTAATCTTCTCCCCTATCACCGGATTCTCTGGGTGAGGTCCATCGACGCTCATAATTTTTTTCACCCAGAAATCAAAGACAGCACAGTATTTACTATCCTCGAGGATTAATTCATATCTGCCGACGTCTGATGAGGTTACTTTAAATATAATCTCCCCGTGTGAATCTGTCATTCTCTCGATCGCAGAACTCTTTCCCTCCCTGACACTGTAGATTACAATATCTAGGTTGGAAATCGGTTTGTCGGTTTCGTTATCCCTGAATGTTAAGGTAATATCCTTGTTTGGCTGGGGTTTCGCAGGGTTTATGGCTACGGCAAGAATTTTCCCTATATTTATTGTTGTGTTGAAGTCATCTATTCTCTTCTTTCTTGAATCCAGCAACTTTACTCTTAGAGTATGCGGGCCACATCCGAGGGGGTGATCCTCTAAATCCCATTCCTCAGACGTTATCTCCTCTCCGTCACTTTCACATCCCACAGGCTTCGAGCTGAAGAAAACATCATCAACATAGAATTCCAGTATCTGGTTGCAGGTGTCTCCCCTCAACACCACATCAACATCAAAGTCCCCATTTGGGTTGATGTCTTCTGGGTTTACCTCAACTCTGGAGATGTGTGTGGCGAAGACAAAATCCGCCACCATCATTGACAGAACAACAACTATAATGAATCTCATCAATGACGTCTTTAGGGTTATCTTATCGATCATTCTGTATACATTAGATTTATAGGTATAGGTGTGAGTATTAAAAAATTGATTTTTTTTATTGAATTATAAAGTATGGGCATACTTTATAATAACCAACAAATTTACTTCGTAAA
>CBFCYF010000092.1:0-7574 GCA_965602195.1 uncultured archaeon
ACCCACCTAAGTACAAAATGTGTGATAGGTGTTACTATAGATACTACAGCTATAGAGACCTCCTGGTCACAGGCTTATTCAAGGATAGATCCCTATTGTTTAATTTCATCTCCAAAAAAATAGGGCTACGATGAACAAAGACAAGTCGCTGAATCCTGAGATAATAGTTGCTGCTATACTGACAACGGTCTTCTTATTGTATCTCCTCTTCAATTCACTGGTGACTGATGAACCATACACGGAGCTCTACTTTGAAGACCCTATGGAGCTGCCCAAGAAGGTGAAGATCAATGAGAGCTTTGACATAACATTCACTGTGAACAACCTGGAAAATAAAAAAATGACTTATAGATACCAGTTAATTGAAACAATATCCAACAGGAACAAGACAAAAGAATACAAATACGGGGGTGCTGAATTCATGCTGGAAGACAATGAGGCGGAGACCATCACCTTAACTCACAGGATAAAGGAACCGTTTAATCAGACGAAAATCACAGTAGCTCTCTTATACAAAAACAGAAATCAATCCATACACCTCAGACTCGATAATGAAAATCAAGAGATTCTCAGAGGATAAGCTCTACAGCAATGCGACCCTACTGATGGCAAGAGGCATCGTAACCTCCCTGTTGGGATTCTTCTTCTGGACCATCGTGGCAAGATTGTATCCCACCGAAGATGTTGGTCTCGGGGTTACGATGATATCTGCCGCAACGCTGCTTGCACTGATATCAACCCTCGGATTTGAGATATCTATCGTGAGATTCCTACCGTCCTCAAAAAAAGAGGAAGTCGAAAAAATCATAAATTCCTGTCTGATGATGGCCGGAATATTCTGTATTCTGGTATCAACGATTTTTATAACAAACATCGGTGTGTGGTCTGGGGAGTTAACCTTCATCAGAGATGATATCACGGTACTGTTCCTATTCATGGCTTTTGTTCTCAGCTGGCTTATGAGTGAGTTGATTGACAGCGTTTTTATTTCACAGAGAACCGCAAAGTTTGTTCTTTTCAAAGGCATTATCGCCTCAGTACTGAAATTACTTATTGCATTAGTTGCCCTCCCCCTTGGGGCGTTCGGGATATTCGTATCGTGGGGTGTTGCGGATTTAATATCCCTTCTGGTGTATTACATGTACTTCATACCAAAGATTCTGCCAGGATACCGGATGAAGTTTGTGATAAGCAGAGACGTTATTGATAATCTGATCCGTTTCTCTTTTGCAAATTATAGCGCGAAAATGCTGGGGATCGTCCCGATATTGCTTCTCCCGTTGATGATAACAAGTCTTCTGTCGGAGGAGATGAGCGCATATTTTTATATCGCCTGGATGATCGCCAATGTGTTGTTCATCATATCCCTCACAATATCCCAGTCACTGCTGGCTGAAGCATCGACTCACGAGGAGCGGATGGGGGGGCTCGTAGTTAAATCGATTACGTTTGCGTTGGTTCTGATAATCCCGGGTATCGTCTTCCTTCTTTTATTCGGAGACAGGTTTCTTCTTTTATTCGGGGCAGATTATTCAGAAAACGCAACCCAGCTACTACACATATTTGCGTTATCCAGCATCCCCTTCGCATTTACTAACCTGTATTTCTCTGTTATGAACATACAAAAGAAACTGAGGAATATTATCTTAATGAATGCTTTAATAGCTGTTGTCACACTCACAGGAAGCTACATCCTGATTGAGGATATGGGTCTCATGGGGGTCGGGTTTTCATGGATATGTGCCAGGGTATTGGCGGTGATTCTCATAGGGGTGTTGGAAATCCGAAATATCGCGGGTTTTTATGTTAAGGCGACAAGGGCGATGACATTCAACAAACCGTGAGAGACTGAGATACCCACGAGATTTCCGGTCTTCTGGTAGCAGTATCCATAGAACATGCCAACCAGCAATACAAAGGAAAATTTTAGTAGGTATATGGGTGGGTTACCGCCTATGGTTAATCCTGTATGCATTATCGCAAAAAAGACGCTTGCGGAGATTAATCCGGTTGTAGAGCCAAAAAGATTCTCAGACATCCTCTGGATCATCCCCCTGTATATCGTCTCCTCAAGTAAACCTGCTGTGAGTATCATACTTGTTGATAGGATGATCAGGGCAGGAAGATCCATGGAGGAAGCTATCGTTTCAGGGGATATCAGATAGAATTCGATAACGCCCAGAAGTGGGCCGGCAAGGATTATCAGAAGCTCTAGGTGACCTATTCCCCTACGTAAGCCCAGGGTCTCTAAACTCAGTTTCAATTGTCTTGCTATGAGAAGAGTCACTATTGCCAGAGGTATTCCCACCACAATGTAGTGGTATTGCCTGCTAAACAGATCCAGGGGGAATGTGAGACTCAGTATCCTCAGCAGAGGTAACAGTAGTAGGGCCTTAAGCAGCCGGGATAGGTTTCTGAGGGCCCATGCATACTCTAAAGATGTGGGTTTCACTTTAAGTGTTTTATCCTGGAGCCATGAGGACATGAAGATCTTAATTGACTGTCCATGAAGCCATGAGGATAGAAAAGCAAAAAGCAGTAAAACGATTGCATGAGAGGCTATAGCTATCTCCGTTTCCCCTATGTATAAAAAAAGCTCTGGTAGGATAAGGATGATGATGATTGGCGGGATCAGAATCAGTTTATCAGACATTTTTATTGATTATTCCAGATAATTATGTTTTAAAAGAATATTGTTTATTAAGTTTAAATATAAAGGATACAATGTTACTGATGCCAGGGTATAATCATAACCCGCCCTATCTTTCACCCACAGGCAATATATACAAAGGAAACTCATCATCCTCCAACTCCAGCACATCAATTACCCTGTATTCATCAAATGCCCCGACTGTGACTGTTGCAAGACCCAGACCCTCAGCCTGCAGACACAGGTTCTCAGCAGAATGGCCGGTCTCCAGATGCACATATCTCTCCCCTACAGGCCCAAACCCGGCAGTGGTTCTATCATAAACCACAGTAAAAACAACACTTGCAGGCGCATCCCCAATAAACGACTGATCAAAGGCAGCATCTACAAGCTCCCCCCTACAGTCACCTGAAAGATGCAGCATCAGACAATGCTCATCCGGGATGTAACGATAAACTCCCTGAGGCAGACCCTCCACGTCCCCCGCCACAAGATACAGCTCAAGTGGATAGGTGGCCCCAGCAGAAGGTGCAGCCCTCTTTCCACCCTCCCAGTCTGTAATCCCCTGAGCTGCCCACAGCAACTGCGAAACCTCCCGGGTAGTCAAAGGTCTGCCCCCGTAGCTTCTCCTGGATCTCCTGTTAAGGATTGCCTTCTCAACAGACGTATCACCATCATATCTGGGCTCAGGCAGCTCCACCCTACCACCTAAAGCCACCGTAACAGTAGATGTAACCGTAGATCGGGCAGACACCGTTGTGGAATCCACAACACCAGTATCCTCATCAACACAACCAGCAGATAACACCAACACAACAAAAAACACAAACACCCTCTCCTCTTTAATGCTCATCTTAATCACCCATTGCCTCTGAAATCCACTCCCTCCCCTGCTCAACCAGCTCCTTAAGCGACCCCTCATCCCTGCCTTCTGCTGTTATCCGGATAAAGGATTCTGTCCCCGAAGGTCTTAACAGCATCCACCCCCCATCCACCGCAATTCTGATACCATCAACATAGGTGATCTCACCCACACACCCATCAACCAAACCATGTAATCTCTCCATTACAACCTCTTTCTCCTCCTCCCTGCATGGAATCTTCACCCTCGCAGTCGGATACTCAACAATACGGGCAAGGTTTTCATAGAACCGGTTCTCAGATATCAGTTTCACCACCTTCGCCGCAGTCAGAACTCCATCAGGGAACATATGAACCTCCGGAAAAATAAATGAGCCGGAGGGCTCCCCCCCGAACTCCGCCCCGGATTCACGGATCCCATTAGCAACCGAAACATCCCCCACAGGCGTTCTTATCACCTCCCCGCAGACATCCTCAATCCTCATCGACGCATCAACTGTTGTCACAACCCTCCCCTTACCGTACGCTAAAACAGCGAGAAAGGAGTCCCAGTCAATCAGGTTCCCTCCGCCATCAATGGCAGCTGATCTGTCCGCATCCCCGTCATGGGCTATCCCCACATCCACATCCTCTTCCTTCACCTGCCTGCACACGTCCCTTAGATTCTCCTCGGTCGGCTCAAGGGGGTGGGGGAAATTCCCTGAGGGTTCCGTGTTTATCGCGATAACGTGACATCCCATCTCCTTGAGCAGCTGTGGTGTGATCACGGAGCCGGCACCATTAGCGCAGTCGACCAGCACCCTCACCTCCCTGTCCACCTCCCCTACGTTCCCTAGAATCCTGTTAATATGTTTCACTATATAATCTTCTCTCCTCACAGAGCCTCCCACAGAACTCTCCCTGAATTTTTTTGTATAGAATAATTTCTCCACTGCCTTCTCTTCCTGCGGGGAATATGCTCTACCCTCCTTCCAGAACTTGAAGCCGTTGTATTCCGGCGGATTATGGGATGCTGTGATAACTACGCCAGTCCCGTATCTCTCTGTGGCCATCGCCAGGGTCGGGGTTGGCACGATACCCAGGTCCACGGTATCATGGCCTGTGAGGTGTAGACCGCCGCTAAATTCTTTTTTCAGTCTCCCTGAGGAAGGCCGGGTATCCATGCCAACAGCTATCTCTTTATCTCTTGAATAACTGCCCAGGGATCTGGCTAGATCCTCTATAAATTCCTGGGGGAGGTCATTAACCTTCTTCCTGATTCCTGATGTACCGAATAATCTCTGATCCTTATTCATTTTTCCCTTATTCTGGGTAGAACTAATCTTAGGAAATTTACACTTAATACTAAAATAATCGGCCCCAGAAACAGGCCAATAAAGCCGAAAACAGCGGGTCCGAAGATGTAGGCGAGCATTAATGCGCCTTTATGGATTCCTCTGCCGCCAAGCAGAGGCCTCAGCAGCAGATCTGGGGTGAAGTCGATGAATATATTAACTACGACAAAAAACAGCGCCAGAAACCACCACTCAGTAAATAGGATGCCGCAGATATACGCCCGGATGATTAAGGCCAGAAACAGCGGGACCCACACCGCCTTTAACCCGATTGCCGGAATCAGGGTCGCCACCCCGCAAAGTACTCCGAGCAGCATGGGGTAGGGGATAACCAAGTCAGGGGGGGCTATCATATTCAGCAGGGTGAAAGTTAATGTTCCTATCACCGAGGTTGCAAGTATAGTGAGCACGGTACCGAAGAATATCCCGGATAGATGGGAGTCAACTGAATCAAATAATTCGTGCGTAAATTTTTTTTCTTTGGAGGGTATATTGCTCTTGATGAAATCCCTTAACGTTGATGCATGTTTCAGGAGGTAGGCTCCTATGAGGAGGGAGAGGAGTAATTTCACAACTATGTTGAGTATCCCCAGGAGGTACGCTGTTATTTCACTGATCATGTTGCCTCCATGCTCCCGGATAATACGGGTTAGGGAGCTGAAGTCTATGCTTTGTGGGATTTCCACTAATTTATCTGTGATCATCTTCATGTAGCCCTCCGATAGGAGTTCATTGTTTGTGATTAATTTGTTGAGTTCCAGTGATGCCACACTCAGAGCATATAAACCCAGGAATATAACCGGGATCACAAAGAGCAGGAGGGAGATGAATACTGCTGTATCACTGGATTTTATCTTCCCCTTAATCCTCAGGAACACTGGTCTTGCGATGTAATAAATAAAGACTCCATAAACCAGGACGTCAAAAAAAGGGAGCAACATAAACAGTAGAATAGACATCAACAGCATCCCAAACAGCAGCCACATATTTTTATAGTTTAAGGTGATATTGAATTTCATAGGGGTTATATATATTCAGGGATTATTAAATCACCAAATGCGTATGAAAATACCTTGAAATTCTACCTCCCCATTACCTCCGCTTTTATCTCTTCCTACGGCTAAGAATATTACTGCTCCAATGATCATCTCCGATGAAAGATCTTATGGGTTTCGCGTTGAGAAGTTTTGCGACCGCAACAATAACCCTGTCATGCAAATCTGGAGGTCAAATCCTTGGTCGATTACTACGGGAAGAAATTCAAGCGGGGCTGGGATTACGGATACTATTATCCGGGAGAGGATCACATGGGATAAGTACAGAAGGTGCCTGCCAGTAGGCTTTTATGGTCTAAGGTCTGTTAATCCCAATGGTTCTATAGATAAGTTCTTTGAGCATCATTTTGGGTGACGTTCAAGCGTATTTGAAGTTTCGACCGAAGGAAGGGATTTAGGCGAAGCGTAGTGGAGCCAGATACGCTCTGTTGTCCGAGTGCGTTAATACTAAGCAATCCGAAGGATTACGAGAGTTCCGAACCACGCTCATATCTTCTCTCTTTTTTCAACGATGTCTCTCAATTTGCTTTTCAATGAAGGGATATCATTCTCAACTGTACCCCAGAGGGCATCCATATCTACACCCAAATAATCGTGTATCAATTTGTCTCTCATTCCTGCCATGTCTTTCCAAGGAATATCCAGATGCTTCTTTTTGATATCATCGGATATCCTCTTTGCGGCTTCACCTATTATCTCAACCTGCCTTATTACCCCGTCCTGTATAAGGTGATTCTCCATAAAGTCTTCGTATTTTATCCCAGCAGTATACTCTTCTATTCGGGTTATAGCATCCAAGATATGCTTCAGATATGCAGTGTCTTCTTTTTTCACTGTAGGATAAAGTATAACTTTATCCTGCAGCACAAAATTTTGTCTTTCAGACAAAATTTTCTTGTCCGTAAATCACCCTCATCTCCCTTTTTATCCTATCAATCAAATAGGGACTTATAGACTTCTCTGTTAACAAATCCACTTTTATCCCTAAAACCTCAGACAACTCTCTTTCTATTCTCACCAGTTCAAGAAGGCTTTTTCTCTCTGAAAACTCCACGATAATATCTATATCACTTTCCGGTTTTTCCTCTCCTCTTACATAAGAGCCGAAGACAGCTACCTTCCTCACCCCTTGGCTTTTAAGCAGATGGGTGATTGTTTCAAATATTTCTTCCTTACTCATGTTCTTCATCTTCTATAACGTTCCCAGCATATACGACGTTTCCCTGAAGGCGAATGTCCCGAAGGGTAAGGGCGATAGCCCGTAGCGTATATACTCTGATGGTAGTAGAACCTTCTTCTAATGAAAGTGCTTATTACCATTATAAGCACTTTACCTAATAAAGTGGGGGTGATATGAATGGAACTCTGTTGTGGTATAGACATCCACAAGGAAAGCTTTGCGGGGTGTATAATGGATATGAATGGAACCTTGGTTAGAGAGCATGAATTCCCGGAGAATAAAGATGCGTTGGGGTGGTTTATTTCTGGAATACCAAACTCACAGATGAAAATTGCTATCGAGGCCTGTGGGATCTGGAGGGGTGTATACAAAACCCCTTCTGAGTTAGGATATGATGTAAACTGGCAAATCCGAAGAAGACGTGGAGAAAGGGAAGGAAATGGATGGTACACAGCATGAGGCAGTGGTTGTGGACATAGAACATGGCACAGTAG
>CBFCYF010000093.1:0-7427 GCA_965602195.1 uncultured archaeon
ACACAAAAAAACCATTTATAGTCAAAAAGAACAAAAATATATACAGGAAATCAAAATCAGATGAGAAAATGAAGGAAACAAAAACAAAAGGACTCATCCTCCTGATAGACGACGACCCCGACACCGTAAGACTAATAGGAACCCTACTCGAAAAAGAAGGCTACACCACCACCTCAGCCCTAAACGGAAAACAAGGACTACGGAAAGTCTACGAAGAAAACCCCGACCTAATACTCATAGACATCAAACTACCCGACATAGACGGAAACGAAGTACTTAAAAACATCAAAGAAACAAACCCCGACCGACCCGTAATCATGATGACCGCCTACGCAGACATAGACAACGCAATACTAGCACTTAAACTAGGAGCAGACGACTACATCAAAAAACCATTCGACAACACCCACCTCACACACACAATAAACCGAACATACGAAGCAATGACACTAAGAAAAGAAAAAAAAATCCTAAAACAAAGAGTCACCAAACTACTAAAGAAAAAACTGAAACTAACACACAACGACAAACTAACCCTATACGGACTAGCACAACACCCCAACGCAAGCGACATAACACTATCAAAAAAACTAGGAATACCCCGAACAACCATAACCGGAATCAAAAACAAACTACGGAAAAAACAATTCTACCGGAAAATCAACACACCAAACCTCCCTAAACTAGGATGCGAACTACTAACCATATCCTACATCAAATTCAACCCCCACGGAATAATCAACGAAAGAAAAACACACACCCAAAAAATACTTAAACAACCAGAACTAATATACGCCCAATCCACAGACACAGAAGAAATACTCATACACGCATCAGGAAGCTACACCGACTTCAAAAAAAACATAGATGCCATACTCAAAACATACACCGACAACAACTACCTGGAAAACATAAACACATACCAATTCCCATACAAACTATCCACAATACCCCGATTCCTAGACTACGCCCCACTACTCCACAACCTCTTCAACCTGAAAATCAAACACAAAACCCGAAAAGAACCACCCACAGAAAAAAACCATGAAACAACAAACACCGAAAAAACAATCCTATACGCACTAACCAAATACCCCCAATCATCCGACACAGAAATAGCAAAAAAAGTCTCACTAAGCCGAGCCAGAGTAAGCCAAGTCAAAACCAAACTACTAAAAGAAAAACTAATCCAAAGCACAATAATACCCGACCTAAAAAAAATAGGCTGCGAACTACTAGCCATAGAACACACACAAACCAGAGGAAAAACAACAACAGAAATAGACCCAAAAACAATATTCATAGCAGAAGGAGAAATAGAAGCAATCAAGATAAGCGCACTGGAAGACTACACAGAATACAAAATCATCTACGAAAAAAAAGCCAGAGCATACAACAAAAACACAACCATAAAACCCCAAACATCACTCATACCCACAGAAAACATAAAAATATCGAAGCTGGAATTCAGCCCACTAGTGAAAAAAATTCTCAGGCTGGATGTTAAGTTCTGAGTTTTCCGTACTGAGAAACTACTGTGTTGCCACCTCAATCAACAGCTTATTCTCCCCGATCTTCGAGATCAGAACCTCCTCACTCCCGGTTAAATGCATGTTCTTCTCTATATCCACCGGAATTCTTAATATCGTCCCCCTGGCACTCCTGCTCAATTTCCTGTGTAGTTTCAGTGGCTCACCCCACATCCCCAGCATCCGGGCTATCTCGATCATCCTCTGACCCTCTTTCTCAGACAAAAATTCTTCCCCACACCCGGTGCACCGCTCTCCATGTTCGATGAAGAAATGACCTTCGATCTCCGAGACAATATCACTAACCCCAATCAGCTCCCCCCTCCCGCAAGCGGGACATATCTTCTTTTTTATTTTATCTACCCTCCGAACCCGTTATTACGTATATGGTGTCAAATCCGGGATAATAAACGAACACAATTTTATATATCTCATACCTATCCTTCCCCTACCCTACTGCCTCACCGGTTTCTATGATCTCCCTGATTTTTTCCCTATAAATAGTCACCAGAATATCTGAGATCAATCCTCTGTAAAGACCAGCTCCTTGTTCTTGATATTTAGATTGTCTTTTTCCTCCATTGATGCTATTAGTTTCCTAACCTCTTGTTTAGATAGCACATTAAAGTACCAGAGAGCCCTCAGGATAGAATGTAACGTTATGATCTTTATATCCCGTGACTTCGCAGACTCCATTGCTTTGGAGTCTTTGGAAGAGAATATGAATCCTCTGTTTTTACATATCGTCATTGCCTCAATCTCACCTTTATGTAACTTGCCTTCCTTGGATAGTTCTGTTTTGAACTCCTCAACCTCAGTATCATTCAATGTCAGCACCCTGAATCGATCTGAATTGAGAACTAGATCAGGAAAATCATACCCCAATTCCTTAGGAACCTTCAGTTCTTCTAAAACAATCGGTGTTATATACAAATTATCTTTGGAATATAATTTTTCAATTAATCTGATAGAATCTGTCTTTGCAAATGTACTGAGGATATCGGTATCAAAGACTATATCCATCCTCAATGCTTCATCAATTCCATCTCTCTATCCATATCTCTCCTGGAGGGTGCCTTAACAACGATCCTTATCCCCCTGCTTTTCAACACGTCTTTGAATTCCTCTATGGAAAGACCAGATATCTCCGCTGCCCTGCCCAGACTTATCTCATCTCTTCTGTACATCTCTATTGCTGCTGCAATCTTTAGATTGGTTTTATTCTCCAGCAGAAATCTAAGTGCATCCTTTACAACATCACTCTTGCTTGAATAGTAGCCACTCCTGATCAGGGCTTCCATCTCTTTTTCCATAACCACAGGTAAACTCACATTAACCATTTTGTCATCTACTGTTAAATTTTTGACAATTATTATACTGTTTTTGTCATTTAAATATTGCTGGTAGAACAATTTTTTGCATACTGAGAAACTACTGAGTTGCCACCTCAATCAACAGCTTATTCTCCCCGATCTCCAAGATCAGAACTGATTATTCAACAACCACAGGAAAGTTGTTGCAGCCACAATATCAGCGGTTGTCCCAGGATTCAGCTTATTACCCGCACCCCTCAAATACCTGCTAAACCCCTCAAGCTCCACCCGACCCTCCTCAGTGAAAACACCCCCACACTCCAAAACAGACAAAGCATACTCAGACACCCTCTTCGCCTTCACATCCGCAGTCTTCCTGGCGATAAGAGTATCCGGAAACCTCGACAACACAACAAGAAAAGTCTGAACAATACTCTTCCTCACATCACCCGACTTCCTATAGATATTAGAAAACGTCGGATAAGCAACATTAAACACCACCCCCATACCATCAACAAGCTCCCTGGCAACCAAATCCCTATCCGCAGACAACCTCATCAACTCATAAAACGAAATACCCTCCGAAACCAACCGCCCAGCAGACTCCTCCCTCCTAACATCCAAATCATGCCCCCCCAGACCCCCAGCCTCAGAAACCAAAATAGCATCATATAAACTCAAAGCATCATCCACCGTGGTATTCTCAACAATAAACCTGACATTCCTCCTCAGATCCAGATAAAAACCCTCCCCCCTACTAACACACATACCCGCCCCCGCAGCCAAAGGAACCATCAACATCAACATACCAAGATGAGTATTCCCCCCTGAATGCGACCTCTTAACATCCACCACCCCACCACGTATAATCCCGCCAACCCCAACCTCTGCCGGCTTAATCCGCCCCCCGCCAACATCAAAACCCCTGCGCACAGACAACTCCATCGAACGATTAATCACAATAGAACCCAACAAAAAATCCTCATACCGCGTATCCTCAAAATCATAGCTAGGAGAAACATTACCCGGCTTCTCAGAACACACCTCCAAAACAGCCGCCAAAGAAGCCAAATCAGCGATCCCCGTAATTCTATTCTCATCCACCGTCATCAACAACAACCTCCAACACAATCATCTAAGCCTCAACCCACATTTCCTTCAGCCTTTTAGGTAACTGGGATGCAATATCCCCCGCCTCACCCTCAGATATCTGCTCCTTCAGGGCTCTGAATACCGCCAAAGTAACCCTCTCAGCCTCCTCAAAGTCTCTAAGTCTACCCTCATCTCCCACCTTCTCCAAGAACTCCTTTCTATGAAATTTGATTACATCCACCTCACTCTCCCTCACCTCATCCCACATATACTTCAAGTCCCTGGGAAGCTGTGCCCTCATATCCTCCCCCTCCTTAAGGGTGAGTCTGGCGCTCAAAGCATAGAAAACTGCTTTAATCCCCTCCTCAGCCTTATTCAAATCACCGATTCCAGCATACCTACTAACCCTCCCCACAAAAGTTTTTTTAAGCACATCATCACCTCCCCTTTTTTTTCAAGACCTCTATTACCTCCTTATCGGAGGTCTGGTCAAATATCTGATAAAAAGAACCTACTGCTCCAAAATAAGCCGGATTTGAGATGCAAACGACTCTATCCACCTCCCGTTTCATATCCTCAATCGTATCTTGGGGGCCTACGGGGACAGCAACTACAATCTCCTCCGGATCATCCCTCCTAACAGATTTAATGGCTGCACGCATAGTAGCCCCCGTCGCTATACCATCATCAACAAGAACTACAATTTTTCCCGTTAACGGTATTTTCCTATGAGAATATATACTCTCTCTTCTCTTAATCTCCTCCATCTGCCTCATCTTCGCTGATTCTATATACTCATCAGATATTCCAAAGCTCTGAACCATCTCCCTATCCAAAACCGTTGAGCCATCCCCTGTAACAGCACCAATCGCAAGCTCCGGATTCCAGGGAGCAGGAATCTTCTTAGGTATTATAATGTCCAACTGTGAATTTAATCTCTTCGCAACCTCATCTGCTACTATAACCCCACCCCTCGGAATCCCCAGAACAACCACATCCTTTCCTCCATACTCCCCCAATAGCTCAGAAAGCCTTATACCCGCATCCACCCTATCACGAAACATTTTCAACCAACCTCCCACCACGCTTTCTAATCTTCTTAATCATTTTTTCAGTTCAGCTAAGGTCAGGTATTGTATTACCTTATCATCACTTAAATCAGGAAATTCATCATAAAAGCTGGCGACTGCAAAACTGAAGGTGTCTTCAACTACCAGGCATACAAAGTCGTCCACCAACGGCTTAATCAGGTTCACAGAACTCAGGGGGCTTACGGGGACCGCCACCACCAACTCTCTGGGGGTTTCCCTTCTCACGTATTTTATTGCTGAAAGCATTGTGTATCCTGAGGCTAAACCATCATCTACAATAATAACTGTTTCACCATCCAAATCCGGAAATTTCTTATCTCCCCGGTATATCCAGGTTCTTCTTTTTATCTCCTCTATGACAGGTCCAGCGAGTTCCTTTATCTCATCATCCTCTAAGCCAATTCTGTCCACCAAGTCTTTATTGAGGACTATTTCGCCATCAACAGTTACTGCTCCAAAACCTGCCTCAGGATTCCATGGTATCGGTATCTTCCTGGGAACTATGACATCCAGGATAGCATCCAGTTCCACTGCTATTGGATAGGCAACAGGTACTCCACCCCGGGGGATTGCTAAAACAATAACATCCCTGCCTTTATACCCCCGTAGTTTCTCAGCCAACTCCCTGCCAGCATGAAGTCTATCTTTGAACATTACCTACCCTATCTACCTTAGGATATAGAAAAGAGCTAATTTATCTCAATTTCAGCGGATTATAAGTTCAAATTTATCAAAAACAAGGAGACTGGACTGCACCCCATGTAGTATACACTAAGTTAAGCAACTTTATTAATGGTTTTCGAATTCGTTGGGTGTTGTGTACCCAATGGATGAGTGGATCCGTTCTTCATTATACGTCTTTATGAAGGCGTTGAGTCCTTCGTATGCGTCGTTGAAGGACTCATACTCTGTGAGGTAGGCTTCCTCGTACTCCAGTGTCTTTATGAAGCTTTCCGCAAACGCGTTATCGTATGGGTTTCCTCTACAGCCCATGCTTATAGCGATCTTGTTTTCTGTGAGTCTTTTTTTTGACATGAAGTTGCTTAACTACATGTCCACTTCAAAGAGATGCACCCCCAGATCTAAAATCCGATTTTTGATTCTAAATATCTAAAATAAGATAGAGTTGAGGAAATATATTAACCTAATCCAACATCTCTATGAGCCAAGCTAAACCAAAAAATGAAAAGCTATATCTTCAAAGTAAAGGTTGAGCAAGACCAAGATAAATGGGTTGCTTACTATCCCGAACTCAAAGACAAGGGAGGAGCTGCTTGGGGTGAAACCAGAGAAGATGCCTTAAGGAATTTAGAGGAGGTGATTAGATTGGTTTTGGAAGATATGGTCGAGTGCGGAGAATTATCAGTCTTTGAATCAAAAATGAGAAACAAGGGATTAACTATCTCTCCTCAACCCCTGGTTTCAGTAACCCTCTAAATGAATTCTATTGATTATTCCAAACTCAGAGGTTTGACCGCCAGAAAGCTCATAACCGCCTTAATAAAAGATGGTTTTTCTCTTGTCCGTCAATCAGGAAGCCATCAAATCTATCGTCATCCTGATAAAAGAAGGACTACGGTTTCTTTTCATAAAGGAGATCAACGGCTTTCAGTGGGAGAGCTGAGAGAGTGAGCAGGTCGTGGAGGATTAGGTGATCTCCTCCTGATTGAGTATTTCGCCGACAGCATTAAAGTGAGCGTATACCACTAAATGCCCCCATCAACTCAGCGGATTATAAACTCGATTTCAACCTCCCCGCCCTTCCTCAGTTCATCCACCAGCTCCCTGCCGAGATCCACAGCAGCCTTATCCGCCCCGACGGCAAGCGTCCTGTCGCAGACAAAAGATGATTTCCTGACAACCATATCACTGGGGTCTTTGAACGTCAGAGACGGATGACCCCACGCAACCACCCTCTCACAGGCCCCCGAGCATCTGATGATTATCTCAGATTACCCCGTTAAACCTAGGGCTGGTTTTTCCTTACCAGAAGAACACCTAAAATCACTATAATGAGTATCGCACCACCAACCAATAACTCTACAGGCATCCCCCCACCAGACCCCCCAGATATCTCTTCCCTTACTGTTTCGTTCGTATCATTAGTGATGGGGGGCTCAGCCACTGTTGTCTGAGGAACCTCCTCCACCTCAGTTTCTAGTTCAGCTTCTGAACCTTCAGGCGACACCACCACAGATTTTTTCAGAGAATTTATCTCCTTGTAGAAACCTTTAAATGATTCGAATTCAGAGGGAGACAGTGTTGTTTCCTTCTCAACCCAACTATCTGAGCATACAACCTCTAAATCCCTCTCCACACACCCAAAATCGTAACTTGCAAAAGACTCCTCAGCAGAATAACTATCTGGAATCAACTCAGCCACATACCCCTCCGGAATGCGT
>CBFCYF010000094.1:0-7342 GCA_965602195.1 uncultured archaeon
ATAATGGCGGGCATCCTTGATAGAATCGTTAAGCTCATCCAGATCAGATGAATATACAGCCATAGCGGTACCATATTCCTGGGCGATTTTCAGGACATCCTCCCAGTTCCCTTTATTTGCCGCATACAGCAGAGGCTTCCTTCTCTTCACCACCTCGATGCCAGCCCTCAGGACATCCGGGTTGAAGGAACATAATATCAATGCCCCAGGGAAAACACCTGCAACCTTCTTAACTGTCTCCCTGAATCTCCCCGGGTCATTTGAGGCACACCTGATTGATACACCCTGCAATCTTAATATTTTACCTATGCGCTCGACCTCGAATTTCTGTGCGAACTCCGTCCTCCTCTTAATTTCCTCATCATCCATCAGATCACTTACGTCTATGAAGAATGGTGTGGGGTTGTAGAATTTAAGTTCATGTCTGTATGTGACCTCCTCTCCGCCGACTGTTATCTTATTTTCTCCGGCCCCGAATTCAACGTCCCTCACGGGAGGAGTTATGAAATCTATCAACT
Source organism: uncultured archaeon (assembly GCA_965602195.1). GTDB lineage: Archaea > Altiarchaeota > Altiarchaeia > IMC4 > QMZM01 > CBFCYF01. Next base: position 519 of record CBFCYF010000094.1, read on the forward strand.
TCCTTAATCCCTCATCCGTCAACTCAGGGCAGTCTGCGGCCTTTTTCGTCCTCTCAATTAGACGTATTGCAAATGCCATGCATGTTGCTTCATCGCACCTGCCGCAGTTTTTGGCGGGAAGATACCTGTATAATTGTAGTGCTGTTAACCTGGCCATTCTAAACGTTAATCCAGTTAGGGTATTTAATATCCTTTGCATCACCGGGATCCATAGCAGATAGTGAATCGGCGACTGATTCCATGGTTTTTATTGAGGACGGATGGAGCATCATGAACAGGTCTGCGCCAGACAACAACGCCATAATCGCTGTTGTTGACTCCCACAGCGGGCCCCGCAGCTTTCTCGGACCCAGTTCCTTGTTATGAATCCATGCCTCCCTGGCGCTCCACGCATTGGATGTTGCAGAGGCCATAGGCAAAGCCAGATACCTGTCACCCTTCAAGCCGGATAGCCTGCATCGCTCCATTGCGGATATGGAGTACTCTATTCCATAACCCACACCCCCCGTGAACAAATCCATTACCAGGTTCTCTGGTTTAACCCCGATCTTCATCAGATTCTTGTTAAGCCGTCTCATCTCATCGGGATTCATTGAGATCAGGCTTAGAAGTGAATGGTTATGCTCAATGGCTGCTTTTGCAACCTTTTTATAGTCCATGTCAGGATCCACAGTGGAAAGCAAAACCCTCTCACCGGAACAGACCTCCGCTGCCTTAGCCAGAAGCTCCGGGTCCTTGCCCGGGTTTCCGGATCCGCCGATTATAAGCGGAACCTTAACAGCCTGCAGTACATCCTCAATTGTTTTACATGCCTCTTTCACAGAGGTGTCTTTAACAGTAGGGTCTGTGCTGATTAGATGCAGTGTGATCATCTGTGCATTAAATTTCTTCACCCTTAACTTCGCCCACTCCGCAGGATCCTCCATAGCACCCTTAAAATGCTCCCTCACATGCCCGGGCAGCGGGATAGGCATATCAAAAACATCATGTGAGATAACCACATTATTTGCACGATAACCCTCAAAGTAATAGAATGGCGGCGCATTCGCCCCCCCGATCCTCAATTCCCTGTCCCTGGTTCCACCCTCAGCCCTGGTTGCGCCCAGAGTCACCTCACTTATCTTCGACTCATATTTGTCTTTCGGAGGTGTAAACCTGAATTTCTCCAGTCTCCTGGAAACAGCCTTAGCTACTGCTTTAGGGGATACGGAGAGCCTCATTTCCTCCGATTCTAATTCGAAGTCCTCAATTTCTATCTCATCCTTGTCCCCTAAAAGCTTTTTAAGTTTAGCTACATCCATTTCGCTGCCTCCATCACCCCCCCTATGGGATTTCTAGGGTTACTCAGGGAAGTAGAACAAGCTCCAGTTCCTCAGCTTCTACATCAACGTCCTTGAGTTCTATCTCACCCGCATTCTCCAAAAGCTTTTTAAGTTCGATTATATCCATCCTGTCGCCTCCATCCCGCTCCCCAATATAGTATATGTCTGGGAATCCGCGGGTAGTTTTATTACTGGAATACCCTTAAGATCATATTCCCTTACCAGGGGATCCTCAGGTATTTCCATGATCACCTCTAAACCGGTTAGCTTCGCTGCCTCCTTAATAATCTCTGCATCCTCTTCTTTAACCCGGTTTATGATTAAAAAAATTTTATCGAATTTTATGTTCAATTCCTGAGCCAGCCCCTTAATCCTGGCCGCCGTTTGGAATCCCTTCCCTGAAACATCAGTAACTATAAACATGACGTCAACGTTTTCTGTTGTTCTCCTGGATAGGTGTTCCAGGCCGGCTTCTGTGTCAACTACGGTGTACTCGTAGGCCTCTGTGGTTGCGTCTATTATCAACCGAAGCATGTGATTCACCGCACAATAACACCCGGGACCCTCAGGCCTTCCCATAACCAGAAGATCAAAGTCATCTGTTTCGACCGTAATCTCAAAGACCTTTCCCTCAAGGTATTTTTTTTTCTCGACTCCGGCAGCTAATCTCACGTCACTCAACTCTTCTCTGATGTCTCCCATGCTTTTTTCGAATTCGACGCCCAGTGATTCCGCTAAATTTGAATCAGGATCTGCATCTATTGCCAGAATACTTTTCACCTTCTTCTCTGCCAGCCACCTGACCAGGAGCGTTGAAATAATGGTTTTCCCAACACCCCCCTTACCCGAGACCGCGATTACTTTACCCATTCTTTGAAGCTAATAGCCAGCCTCACTTAGTTCTCTTTATGATTACCTTCTCGGCATGTATCTTTGCATTCTTGAAGATTATTGTTATCCCGCCAGCACTTGATGTTATTGTACCAGCCGGAATTCCCTCTTTCATCTCATCGCCCTTAACCGCAAGTTTCAGCGGTTTTTTAATATTCAGTTTCAGTGGTTCAGCCATTTTATTTAACCTCGATTAGCCTAACATTCCATCCTTTCTAAGCTCCTCTACAACCTCCATTAACTGCTCTTCCGTCAAGCCCAGATCCTTTGAGGCCTGATCAGGATATATCTCCCCGTTTTTTTCCTGTATATACTCTATCAGCTTATTCTTTAATTCATCTGTAATCTCAAATCTCCATCTTCCGGTTACAGGATGCTTTTTTTCCGTGAGGAAGCCCTTCAGATCACCTAGAGTTGTAACATCATCCTCTGAGGGGATCTTATCATAAATTTCTTCTGGAATCGCATCCTTCATCCTGTCTTTCAGGTGGGAGGGTATCCAGACTATCCTATCCCAGCCCCCGTCTCCACTGAAAAACTTCGGGGAGTGCATCCACTCTATTCCCATACCTAAAAAGCCTTCCGTCTGCTCTCCTCCTCCACTCTGAGTGGCCATGGTGGAAAATTTCAGTCCATTTACTGACTCTTTCGGGAAGTTTCTGTCAACTATGCCGATCCCGTCCACCTCCGGGATGTAGAAGGCGATGGCTTCAAAGCAGCCGCAGCTGGTATGCGGGTATCCGAACATACTGTACATGTAGAAGCGATCATTAGCCCCGTGAGTGTATTCATTTACAACCTCATTGACACCTGTGTATTCCCCCTTCGATTCATCCAGTACCTTACCCTTATCAACTAGGAAGTTCGGCCCGTCAGGGTCTACTCTTGCAGCTGCTCTGGCATCCAGCCACGAGATAGAGCCGCACAGCGATATCCTCTGGGGGCTTATGACACAGATATGGTTGGGTGCAAAGCTCTGACAGAGACTGCATCCGTAAAATTCCTCCACATCTTCATCCTTCATCCCCCTAATCCTGGCATCCCTTTTCACATAAATTTTTGATGCATTCTCGTAGTGCTCCTTCACCTCGTCTTCGTCGGTTATAAAGGTTATCTGGATCTTATTGATGAATGGAAGCTCCTGTTTGAAGAGCCACATTAATGCCTTACCTATATGCTCAAATCGTAAACCCTTCTCCTTAGCCTCCTTGCTTACCCTGCACCATATGTCATATCGCTGGTTCAGATGCATAAATCCCTGGATGTAGTTCAGGAAATCATGGACTCTTCTCTCGATAACCCCCTCCAGATCTTTCTCTATTTCCTTCCCATAGACCTCAATCAGGATTCCAAACGGTACCCTGTCTCCTTCACTGAAATCCGGGATATCTTTCCCTACAAGGATTATCTTGCCATCCACAACCTTATTTTCATCTACAGCCTGAGTCAACTCTGCCTTGTATTTTACCTTCGGCCCTCCAAGCTCAAGGAATGTGTCCGGTCTTCTGATTCTCTCCCCCTCATATACTATTCCCACCTTTACAGGTATTTCATCTGTCATTTTATATTACCTCCGCTGATCTTTTGCCCCTCCAGAGAGCCTCCGCAGCAATGTCGGATCAGGAAGTTTCTTCACTGGCTTCCATTCCTTTTCCTCCAGGATCGGTATTAATCTCTCCTTTTCGGTTATTGGTATGTCGGCTTCGGTTCTGATAAACCTGTGTAGGTCATCAGGTAATTTCCCATAGTATTTCTCATGTACATCCATGTAATGAGCTAGTTTAATCTGCCTTCCCTTGAAGTTATCGCCGGCCCTCATACAGAGCTTCGGTATCATAACCATCACATCCTCTTTGGTTTTGGCTACGTAACTCAGGTGTTCCGGAGCGGGTCCGGCATCATATTCTCCTTCACCTCTCGTATCAAATACCGTCCAGTCCGTATCTTCGTCACCCAGAAGTTCCCTCCGGTATTTTATCCCGGATGGACCCCATATTACTGGAATTCCAAGCCTCATGACCCCTGATCCTATGGAAACCGCCTTCTGGGACATCGTGCCCCACACAAGGCCCACCGCCCCCACCCTGTTCAGGACATAATCCGCTATCTCCTCAAAATTCGCCCTCAGAGGTCTTTTAGCGAATATGCTTGCCACCTTCATCGCAGCCCCGGTAATGTGGGGGTTGGAGACGCAGGAGCCGACGTTTATCAGATTCCCGGCATCGAATTCCCCCCCGTATTTCTCATAGAGGTTGCAGGGTTCTCCTGAGTAATCGGTTGCCAGTGCCATCGCAGAACACCCTGATGCCGTTACAATATAGTTTCTCTTCAGGTATTCCTCTACGATGACTGCCAGCTCCTTTCCACCATGAGGCCATAGAGCACAGCCTACCGGAGCGAGAATCCCGGGTATTTCACCTAACACTATCGGGGATCCGACCTTTCTGATTTCCACGTCCTGGATTGCTCCCCGACCTATTCTTATTTTTGCTTTGTCGTTGGCAAATCTTTTCTTATAGACCTCTGCGAATGTGGAGACTATGGGGATTTTCTGGGGACACCATGATTCGCATCTGCCGCAGAATAAACACTCGCTTAATGCATCGAGTATTCCCTCCTTGGATAATACATCCTTCGCTTCTTCCGCTTTCGTCTCCCCTCCCTTTAATTCAGCAAAAATTTCTACGATGTTGATGTCTTTCGGGCAATTCTGGGAGCATAGACCGCATTCGACACAATCAGCAATTAGTTTAGGATCCACCTCTTTACCTTCCTTCAGGGAGTAGATTATTGAACTCACATCAATCTCCTGGGGGCAGTTCTGGGTGCACATGCCGCATTCGACACAGTCTTCCACCGCCTCTGAGATGTCTAAGGCCTTAGCTTTGCCTCCAGATGTTTTGGGTTTGATGTCGTTGTAATGGTAGTTTATGGCTAAGACAATATCCTTTACCTCATTTCCTACCGGGCACGCCTGCGTACATATACCGCAGGAAACACATTTTGCTGCTTCTTCAACTGCGTTTTCAATTTTGCCTTTCTTGCCCTCTTTTTTCATCAGTAATGCTGTTTTTGTCGCTACCTCCCCTAGCTTCACAAGGTCAGGGATAAAGCATCCCTTCAGCTTCCCTGATGTCAGTTCCCTCGCAATCTTATCTGAATCTTCCTTCTCCATGTTCATAAACCCTGCTGCGCATTTGTCTGATGTGGATATGACTGGAATCCCCAGCTTCTCCGCATTTTCGGCTGTGTCCAGCCTGATGCATTGTTCGTCTATAACGATAACATCCGCTATCCCGGATCTGACGAAAGGCAGTTGGTAGGAGAGCTGACCTACGATCTTCGCCCTTTCGTCGTATCTTGTCATATCGATGGCGGTACAGCAGATGCCGGCGATTTCAACTTCATGGTTATTTTCCTTGGCGTAGTCTATGATCTCCGTTACTCCGCAGACGTTGTGGCCTATGCAGAGGATTACCGGTTTTTCTTTATCAACTACACCGAATCCTATCTCGCAGAATCCTGAATCAGCGGTTCCCTTGGGAAATCCAAGCGCTGCTATCTGTATTGCGTCAGCTATTTCCATTCCAAGATGATCAAGCATTCCGGCATGCAATGCCTTGGAGTTGAAATCAAAATCGCTGGATTCTTGGCCCATATGCAGGGAGCTTAACAGGTGGGTTAATTGCTCTTCCTCATAATCCAGTCCTTCTGTGAGGTCTCCGAGGGTTTTCGGTTTCTTCCCTATGACGGTCATGAACCACGGAGCCTCCACTTCGCTATTGTCAGCGATATGTAGGGGGTGATCTTTTCCGAATTTATCGATCAGGTAGTGTAGGACATGTCTTGCGTGAGCGGCGTGTGCTGCGGCCCCTGTAATTGATAGGAATAGGTTTTCCCGGGCCATCTGGGTGTTTAGGGTCATCCCGCATGCCCCCCGCCTCCCCTTCGACAGGTCACAGGGCCCATACGCACAGAATTGGCATTCCTTGATGTAGGCGTGATACTCTGGTTTGTATCTCTCTAGCAGTATTCTATCCCAGTCCCTGAGGTGCGTAACTCCAGGCTTTTCGTCCGGGCCTTTTTCTTCGTCCCATTCTTCTTCTTCATCAGATACTTCGCCTATGTAGACTTTTACGTTTTTTCCATATATTTTCATTTTAAAAATGTTGACAATTTAAAAGCCACAAAATTTTTGATTTTTCTTGTTGGATTAGAGGGTATATCCATACTTTCTTGTTTCAAGCCCCACCTATTTATCATTATCAATCATTATAGATATAGGTAAATAGGCTATAAAACTAACTCAGGAATCTAAGACATTTGACGAACTTTATCTCTTTCTCATGATTGCCTCATGTTTCATGAAATCAATCCTCTCCACCTCACAGCCCTCTAATATCCGGGAATTCCCCAGGATGTCTGAGACCATTATACCCTCAGGTTTCACATTTATCATGGCTGCCTCTGCCATGATTTCCTCCTCACTATCCCCTTCCCTCAAAATAATTTTTGTTTCACACATTTTTTCTTTAAATATATTTTATATTCCCCTACTTTTCCCCCATAATCTCCTGCAGATATCCTTATAATACTCTTATTTCTCCTATT
>CBFCYF010000095.1:0-7316 GCA_965602195.1 uncultured archaeon
ATTGCTGGGAATTGGGAATTTTTAACCTGAAAACCTATTTTTAACTACTGATTTGCGTGGAAAGTCATGCAAAGTGAGGTAGAACTTAAGGAGAATACTAACAAGATGGATAAAAGAGTATTGGTTACTGGCGGGGTTGGGTTTATAGGATCCTTTTTAGTAGACGAGTTAGTAGATAAAGGCTATGAGGTGAGGATATTTGACAGCCTTGAGGAGCAGGTTCATCAGGGAAAGATCCCTGAGTACCTTAATAAGGAGGCTGAATTTATCAGGGCTGATGTTCTGGACTATGAATCACTGAAGGACGCGGTGGAAGCATCAGATATCATATTCCATCAGGCCGCCATGGTGGGGGTTGGTCAGTCCCAGTATCAGATTAAAAGGTATGTTGATGCCAATATTGGCGGGACAGCCAACCTGCTGGATATTCTCATCAATTCAGAGCACGATGTTAAAAAATTGTTGATAGCCTCTTCCATGTCCATATATGGGGAGGGGAGCTATGAGTGCCAGAATTGCGGGATTGTCTTTCCAGAGCTCAGGGGTAATGAGCAGATGAGAAAGAAAGATTGGGAGCTATACTGTGAGAATTGTGGAGAGATGTTGAAGCCTGTTCCGACAAAAGAGGACAAGCTCCTTCAAAGCAATAGTATCTATGCCATCACAAAAAAGACACAGGAGGAGATGTGCCTGGATATCGGCAAGACCTATGGAATTCCCACTGTTTCGTTGAGATATTTCAATGTATTCGGCCCTAGACAGTCTCTTAGCAATCCCTACACGGGGGTATGTGCGATATTCATGAGCAGGATCAAGAATAATAAACCACCACTGATCTTTGAGGATGGAAAACAGAGCAGGGATTTCATCTCGGTGCATGATATCGTCTATGCAAACATGCTGGCATTGAAGAATAGTAATGCTGATTATAAGATATACAATGTCGGTGCAGGGAGGCAGATAAGCATTCTTGAGATTGCTGAACTCCTAATAAGGATGTATGGCTCCGATGTGAGACCTAAGATCGTAGGAAAATTCAGGAAAGGTGATGTTAGACATTGCTTTTCAGATATTTCAAAGATAGGGGAGGAGCTGGGCTTTCAACCCAAAACCAGTTTTGAGGAAGGCATGCTTGAATTGAGGGAGTGGTCTTCCCATGTGAAGGCAGAGGATAGGGTGGAGAAGGCAACTCGGGAATTGGGGGAGAGAGGGCTTCTAGGTTAGGATGAAATTCAGGATATTCTCCCTCCTGCTTGGTTTCGGAATCCTTGCCCTTTTAGTATATCTCTCAGACTGGCAGGAGGTTTTTAACAACATTAGGAATGCAAACCTGAGCTATATAATCTTAGGAACTCTCCTGACTATCTTTCTGATGCTGTTAAGGACATTCAGGTGGAAATTTTTACTCAATAAGATTCAGATCCTTATTCCACTATCAAGCATATTCTATATCTTTATGGCTGGTTTGTTCATCTCTAACCTAACCCCTGCAAGAATGGGGGAACCAGTAAGGAGCTACATCCTGAAGCGGAGGGAGGGAATCTCCTTTTCTAGGTCATTACCATCAGTCCTAGTGGAGAGGATTTTTGATATAATAGTTCTAATCCTGCTGGCAATACTTGGAACGTTTATTCTTTTTCACTCCCTCGGTTATCTCCAAAGTATCATACTTCTGGTAATCATCATCTATCTTGGCTCAATCTCAACTATTATCTCGATATGCTCCAAGAAGGATTCCATCCTCAAATTCTCCAGTCTTTTATATAAATTCTTCGGATGGATTCCTTCCTTTAGAAGAATTGAATCCAATGTTGAGGGGATTACATTAAATTTCCATAAATCCCTGGTTACCTACAAAAACAAAAATGCATTAATTCTTACTCTATTATTCTCAGTTATAATCTGGTCCTTCGAGGGACTGATCCTTCAACTGGCTTTTAAATCCCTTGCTATGAATCCCGGCCTATTATCCTCAATCGGTATACTCTCAATAGCTATGCTTATTGGAATAATCTCCTCCCTTCCAGGGGGGATAGGCTCTCAGGAAGCGGTAATGGTGTTACTCTTTACCTCCACCTTTAATTTTACCATTCCGTTAGCCACAGCGGCAGTTTTAATATATAGGGCAATATCTCTCTGGCTCAACCTCATGGTTGGAGGAATCTGCTTTGCTATAAAAGCCTGATTATAACCTAAAACCAGCAAGAGGCTACCTAACGATTACCTAACAACGGCTCAGTAGCCGATTCAGTGGTTAAAGTCAGAAGTTAAGTTTTTTAGGATATCATCTAATGATTAATACAAAGAGGTTGTTGCGATTAGGTTGTCAGATGATCTCTTAGATTTATAAACTTCAAATTTTTTATTCGGTGCTAAGATGAAAGTTCTTGTGACAGGAGGAGCTGGTTTAGTAGGGAGTGAATGCTGTAAACTCTTAGATGAAACAGGGTATGACGTGATAAGTGTTGACAATTATAAGAGAGGGGAGATATTTGGAAGGAGGGGAGATACCGAATCCAACATAAAAGAAATTCTAAAGGAATATGATATAGAACATCATAAGCTGGATATACGGGATGATGAAATAAAAACTCTAATAAAAAAATCAGATGCAATTATCCATACAGCTGCGCAGCCATCTCATCCAAGATCAGAAGAAATCCCGATGGAGGATTTTCAGATAAATGCTTATGGAACCTTGAAACTTTTGGAATTGGTCAGAAAGTATAATAGAGACATACCCTTCGTTTTCTGTTCAACGAATAAGGTTTATGGGGAAATGCCAAATTTTTTCTCTTTTAAAAAAGTCTGCAAGAGATTTGAACCGAAAGACCCGATGATATGGGATGGTTTTGACGAATCCTTGAGAGTGGATCAGAATATGCACACACCGTTTGGTGTTTCAAAACTTGCAGCTGATTTATACACTCTAGAATATGCCAAATTATATGGTTTGAAGGCAGCATCTTTTAGGATGGGTTGTATAACAGGCGGGGCTGCGAAAGCAGTTGAACTGCATAACTGGGAGCCATATTTTGTCGGAAAAGCATTGAGCAGAGAAAAGATAACTATTTATGGTTATAGGGGCTACCAGGTGAGAGATGTCATCCACGCTAAGGATTTGGCCAGATTATTTCTGGAATATATAAAGAATCCAAGACCCGGTGAAGCCTATAACGTTGGCGGAGGTAGGAAAAACTCTATATCTATACTTGAATCATTTGATTTGATAGAGGATGTCACAGGGGAGAGACTAGACTATGTTTATGGAAAGCAAAGAAAAGCAGATCACCAGTGGTGGATTTCCAATATAAGCAAGGTGAGAACCCATTATCCAAAATGGGATGTGAAAATTGGTTTAAAAAAAATTTTTCAGGATATTTATGAAGCATTGGCTTCAAAATCCGAATGATTATTCATTACCTCATTAATATTTTAATTTTTTTTAGTTGACGATAGATATGAAAATTTCAGTTATTGTACCTGCACATAATGAAAAGGAAAACCTGCCGCCATTAATTAATGATTTGATAGCACTGCGGGATAGGGAACAATGGGATTGCGAGTTGGTCATTGTAGATGATAATAGTTCAGACAATACTGGAAAAATTGCAGATGAGTTTTCCCGAAAATTTGAAAATATTAGGGTAATTCACAGAGAGGGGGGGGATAATGGGATGGGGTTTGCACTGAGAGAAGGAACAAAAAAAGCTAAGGGCGATATAATAATCTGGGTTATGGGAGATAAATCTGATGATTTAAGTACCATACATCGAATTATTAACAAATTGGATAGTGGTTTTGACATGGTCTTGGGGTCAAGATACATGGAGGGTGGGTCAAGAGGGGATTTATCAATGGAAAAAGCATTTCTAAGTTCAGGTTATACCCTCATTTCAAGATTAATCTTTGGAATCCCCGTTCATGATATTACAAACGCGTTCAGGGGATTTAAGAAGGAAATTTTTAGTAATATAAAACTTGAATCAGGGGATTTTTCAATCTCACCTGAATTTTCAATTAAGGCACATCTGAAGGGATACATGTTGGGGGAGGTCCCAATCACCTATTTTAATAGAAGGGTGGGGAAGACAAAATTCAGTATGGTAAAAATGGCCCCACGGTATGTGGGTTTGTTTAAATACAGATTTGGATTTTTTGAATAATAAACAATGAGATGTTAACATCTGACAATAGTATCCTGAAATTGTTAAAAGGCAAGGCAAGGAGAATCCAGGATATCGGAGGGGAATTGAATGTTAAAAAAAGCGAGACAAGGGAATTAAAGAGAATATTGCAGGGGTTAGTTGAAAAAGGAGAGATAAAGGAGACAAGGATTGATGGCCAGGAGTATTATGAAATCAGGAAGAAAAATGTTGCCGGACTCAAATACGCATTAATAATTATTCTTGTATTCACTTTAATCTATGCATATATGTTCTCGGAGTTTCAACAGATTCCAGGGCCACTTTATGGTGGAGATTACTATTTCCATTTTGGAATTGTGAATCATATATATAATGGAAATCCGCCATGGACTTGTCCGCAGAATCAGGGGGAATATGCGTTTTATCCGTGGTTACTGCATCTTACAGTTGCAGTCATAGCTAAAATAACAGGTAATCTGATGGTAGCATACACCCTGTATTTTCCGGTAATTGTATTACTATTGGGTGGAGTAATCTCATATTTCCTTGGAAGGGAATTATTCAATGACGAGAAATTTGCATTGCTCCTATGTCTCGGATGGATGGGGATGCGATCATCCGTAGGCTATATCCCCGCCAACTTTACACCCTTTGTGCCACTACCATTATTTCTGCTCTGTACACTACGTGCATTACATAAAAGAAGCCTTAAATGGAGCATGCTCACAGGAATATCCTTCGGATTACTTACCCTGAGCCACGCATCTGCTCTTCCCGCCGCAGGATTATTCCTCCTTTTACTCTACATTTACTATTCTTTCTTCAGGCATATACACCCCCATTTTGATCCCAATGAAGGGAAGATTACATTCGGCGTAGATGGTAGGATACGGCAATCTTTTAGGGATACGTTCTGGAAATTCCTCCCGATATTGATGGTAGGACTGGTTATTGCAATGTTATACTGGGCACCTATACTCTTTATCTATCACTTCAGTGTCAAAAACCCATGGACAGACTTTACACGACCGGATTACACAGTATACGGCGGCGAGGTTGCGGCGAATGTCATCCTAGCTCGTTTGTTTAATATTAATGCACTCACTGATGGCAACATCCACTGGTTTATATTGTCCATACTAACCTCAGTAGGTCTGATAGGTGCAATAAGGAAAAGGGAGAGTTCAGGTAGCATATTTCTTATTATCGCCTTTTTGGCGGGGCTCCTCGGCTTTTTACACTACATCATCACAATACCTTTGCTTAATACGCACTATGCACCCATCAGGTTTAATACCACCCTGCTGGAGCCCACAGCGTTTCTATTATCAGTCTATGGCATATTCAGTATCTACAACCTAATCAGGGGAGATAACACGAGAAAGATATTTCTAGCAACTGCGTTTATTTTTTTCATAATTGTCTCTGGTATCAAAACAGATGCAAATTACAATGGTAAATGGACACAGGCCGGAAGGTCCTCCCTGAGCCCCGCCTTGATTGAAATGGAGGACTGGGTAAAAGAGAATACAGACAAGAACGCAGTATTTCTTTCCCATGAAGAGCTTTCATTTGCATTGAATGGATTAACAGGGAGAAAACAGGTAATCGGCAGAAAAGCCCATTATAACCCCTATGTAGACATACATGAGAGAACAGCAGATGCCACGGTAATCCTGTACGGGAATGATTCAGGGAAATCCCTTGAACTCCTGAGAGAGTATAATATTTCCTATGTATACTGGGATGCAAACTGGCTCTATTTTGCATATAATGAGCCTTCGATGATATGGCCAAATTATGCGGATTATTTAACGGCACATGATGTGAAATTCCAACCAGTAAACACCTACCTGGATCCTGCATGGGGGCCGAAGCATAAGAAATATGATGTCTTGGCGATAGCTCCAGCAAAGCAGGATCCCTTACAGCCATGGAGTGATGAATTCAACAAACACCTAAAACTATTAAAGAATGTTGAGATGGAGGGTAAAACAGCATATCGAATATTCCAGATAGATTATGAGAGTTTTTAAGAATCAGGGGGAAAGGTTGTTGATCAGATGAAAGAATGCGTGAACAAGTAAATTTTATCATGGGAATCCAAGCGGACAGAGATTATGGGTTCTCGGTTTATGAAAGAGATTTATATAATGGATTAAGGAACAAAGTTGACCTTAATGTAATCTCAATGAAATCAATCCAAATTCCGGTTAATAGAACCCTGAGGAGTAACTTTTCGCTATATTTTTTATACCCAATATTCACAAAATTTAGAATCAGAAAGGACAGCATAGATCATATCACAACACAAAAAAATGCTTTTGTCTTGAATTTCATTAATCCCAAAAAGAGTATTGTTACATGCCACGACATAATCCCCCATATTTTTAAGGAATTTGCGGGAATACGGAGATTCCTCTTCGATTTGTCTGTGAGGGGTATGAGAAAGGCAGATAAGATTATCGCGGTTTCTGAATCAACGAAAAATGATTTGATGGATTATTTGAATTTTCCGGAGGACAGGATTGAGGTAATCTATGGATCAGTTGATAATAAGAAATTTAGACCAATAGAGAACGCGAGGGAAAAAATAAGAGAAGATGGATTTGATTTCGGAGACGATAAATTGATTTTATATGTTGGTTTAGATAAACCAACGAAGAACATCTCCACCCTGATTAAGGCATTTTATAAATTGAAGGGAAGAATGGGGGGCATAAAACTAATCAAGGTTGGAGGATATGAATGGAAATCCGAGAGGATGAAGATTCTGAATTTGATAAAAGAACTGAATTTGGAAAAGGATGTTATCTTTACTGGACACATCAATGATGAAATGCTGCGTTTGTTTTATAACGCCGCGGATGTTTTTGTTTTTCCCTCACTCTATGAAGGCTTTGGTCTTCCTCCCTTAGAGGCGATGGCATGTGGATGCCCTGTTATCGCATCCAATACGTCCTCAATCCCTGAGGTTGTAGGGGATGCTGGAGTACTGATTAATCCAGAGGATGTTGATGGGTTCTCTGATTCCGTATTCAATGTACTGAATGATGAAGACTTGAGGGCTAAATTATCAAAAAAAGGATTAGAGAGGGCAATGAAATTTAGTTTAGAGAAAGAAGCTGAGGAGACACTGAGGGTTTATGAAGGGATTGGAAAAACAAA
>CBFCYF010000096.1:0-7262 GCA_965602195.1 uncultured archaeon
TATGAATTATAGCTATACCTTATAATTCAATAAAAAACTTAAAATAGATAAGACATGAACCTCAATAAAACATTCATCGCATTTCTTGTACCTATAGAATTGTTTACCTTGGCACTAATTATCATTCCCTTTGTGCAATACAACAACCTCAATGTATGGGATATGCCAGGTCACTACTCTATGGTCTGGTATATCCAGGACTACCTACTCCCCCATCCCCTAGGCTGGAATCCCTTCTTCTACGGGGGATTCCCACAAGGCCAGTTCTATCCCTTCATGTTCCATTACCTGGCTGCGTTGCTTGGTTTGCTTGTTGGCTCTGAGATGGGACTTAAAGTAATACTGAGCCTGTCAATATTAATCACACCCGCATCCTTCTATTACTTTGCGAGAAAAATTAATTTCACTAGCTTTGAATCAGGCTTAATTATGCTGTTGATGTGGATCCTCATGTTTATCCCCTACCAGCACCTTGGCGGAAACTTTTATTCAACATTCCATACTGGCCTGGTAACCGGCATGTTTACACTCCCATTTTTCTTCTTTTATCTTGGGAAATTAAGTGAATCCCTTGACACAGGCAGGTATGTGTTTTCTAGCATTCTGCTTGCATTTATTATCCTGTGCCATGTTTTTACAGCAACTGTTGCTGTAATTGCGCTTGTATCGTTTTTTCTGGCAAAACCCAGGAACCTTAAGAAACTATTTTTTGTAGCTAAACATATCTCTCTTTCCTTCCTATTGACTGCGTTCTGGGTTATCCCTCTCCTGTGTAAGTTTAATTATGTATCAGTCATGAAAATAATCATGAAAATATCCTCTTCTGACATCAATTTGCTGGGTCTTCAGACTTTTTTTGTTGTATTCATCACCATATTCTTTATGCTAGCCAAGAATAGGGGGGATATAAAACCAGTTCTATATCTTATCCTTACCTTAACATTGATCTCATGTTTCGGGTACTACCTACCCATCAATTTCCACTATGGCCGGTTGATCGTTTTTGTCCTCCTGCTAATGCCTGTCTGCGTTATCCAGATTTTCCGGGTTAAAGCAACCCCCATCAGGCTAATGATAGCTACCCCAATTCTTACTGTGATGACCTTGCTGGTTTTGTTGGGCCTAACCCCTATATTCCTTAATTTATCCTACTCTCAGGGCTTAGGGGACATGAGTATTAACCCAGGTGGTGTGGACGACATAGATATTGATTTCGAGAAGGTATATGGGCGGATTCTGGCTGTTTCTTCACCAGATACCGTTCCACATATACATGCAGTGTATAACCTGGTCCCGATAAATACGAAAAATTGTGTTCTACGAGGTGTATTCAGGGAATCCAGTCTACATGAGCGCTATGTATCTCAGATTCACTTAAACTTTGATCCATACACTTTCGTATGGAGAGACTACAATGAAACAATCAACAAAAATAGGGCAGAGATAGTTCCGTGTCAATTAAACGTATTCAATATCAACTACATATTTACTAGCAGGAAACTGAACTGGTCTAATGGTGTTTTAGATTCTGAGCAAATCGAGGTCTTGGAGTACACGTCTAAGGTAACTGGCGAAGAGAAATTAATCGACCTTGTCATACCTAAACCCTGGGAGGTGGATGGTGGTGTGTTAAAGCTGTTGGATTCAACCGAAAACACATCCCGGATAATTGTTTGTTACATGAATTCGTCAACAGAGAAAGAGACTCTAAAGATCCTGAAAAGATCAGAAGACCTGGATTACATTAAATTTGAAATCAAAGCCAATGAAATTGCGATTGTATTACTCAGCAGTGATTTTAAATACTGGCGGGCTTATGTGGATGGCGTGGAGGTTAAAATTTATGTGCATCCTTCTTATCTGATGTTTTACGGTGGTGGAACCATAGAGCTGAAATATGAAGAAAGCATGCTTAGCACCCTAAATGCCACCACCTATAAAAGCATAGATGTGGGATATAAAAACCAAACATTTGCTTTATATAAAATCGGGAACTCCCAATTAATCGAGGTTCTGAATTATACGCCTAGGAGGATTGATAGGGATTGGAGTGAATCCGTGTGGGCTTGGTTTAATTCAGAAAACGTCTCTAAGGTGATGGTTTACTCTGAAACACCTCTACCTGACTTCATCGGGATTGGAAACGAGACCGTGGAAATCATAGAGAGATCCGAAACATGGGAGTACATTAAATTCATGGTAAATTCCGAGAAACCGGTTCCCGTGTTGATTAAAATCAGCGAGTTCCCTAACTGGAGGGCTTATGTGGGGGGTAGGGAAGCTAGAATTTACAGGGCATCTCCTCATATGATGTTGATTTACGCCTACGGTATGGTGGAGTTGAGATACGGGCCGACTCTATGGGATTATCTGGGGATGTTCATGAGTTTGCTCGCTCTGGGATGGCTGTGTTTTGTTGTAAGTAAGGGCATTAAAAAGAAAAAACAGTTTGCCGGATAATCAGGGGTTTCAGGTTCATAGTTTTTATCGAAGAAAAGGCATAGTTTTATGTGCTTTAATGGGGGGGGCGTTATCTGATCGGATCATGTAGCTACACAGAATGAAGGCAGTTATATTCGGCGGGGGATTAGCGGGGTTGAGTGCCGGTAAGATACTCTCAGAGAACGCTGTGGATGTGGTTCTCCTTGAGAAAAACAATGTTGTGGGAGGTTTAGCGAGGAGTTTCACACGCGATGGATGCACCTGTGATCTGGGGGTATGCATTGGCAGGAATGGTCTCTTTCGCTACAATAATATGGATCATTCCCTTGGGGTGGGGGTTCTCGTTGGGGAAAAAATCACCTGTGGAGGGCATGATGGGATACAGAATAATATAAAACAGATTGGAATCGATGAAGATTTCTTTGGTTAAAAATGCCAGACGTAAAAATGATAAAGCCTCCATCATGGTTTGATTGCAGGATAGCAGCTTATCAGGTGCTTGCACTCTTAATGATATTAGCTCTTTCCTTTCAATTATATGTGGTTAACTATACGCATGTTGATGATGACGAGCTGGAGCACCTGCACTCCTCCTGGTTGGTGTATATGGGGGGCACTCCCTACAGGGATTTTTTTGAGCATCATAATCCTCTGTTATGGTATCTGTTGTCTCCCCTGTTTATGATATTCCGCGATGATTTAGGGATTATAACTGCTGCTAGGAGCATAATGTTTATTCTCAATCTCATGATCCTATTTGTGTCGTACAAGATTGCAAGAGAATACTTTAACAGGATAATATCCTCTTTGGTGGTGGTTGCAATATTATTCGAGTACGATTATGTGATAAGTGTTGTTGTCATAAGGCCGGAGATAGCTGCGACACTACTTTGGTTGATTGCGTTTTATCTATTTTTGAGATCAATGAAAGACGCCGAGGGATATCTGTTCCTATCCGGACTCTTTATCGGTGTTGCGTTCGCATTTAAGCAGACAGCAATATTTTTTCTGCTGGCATTGGTTGCGTCAATCATAGTACAGAATGCATATAAACGAAAGAAGAAAATTCTTCTTTTAGTCTGTGGTTTTACTGTACCTGTTATTTTGTTATTCACTTATTTCTACTTCAACGATGCCTTAACTGACTTCATATACCTGGCATTTATGTTCAATCTGGAGCATAATACAGGCAATATGCCTCACAGATTAGTTAAGGTTGTATCAGGGTTTCTTAATGACATACCTTTCTGGACACTTGGTCTTGCAGGTGTCTTCACCGCCACACTCTCTCTGTTAAGGAAGAGATTACCTGTAAGTGAAGTGCCTCTTGTAGTGTCCACGTATGTTGTTTTGTTATCTATGGTTCCGTCGAATGTGATGTGTTATTACCGCTATATGCCTGTAATCCCGTTAGTCGGCATCTACGCGGTATCTGTGATAAAAACAATAATTATTGATGGGGGGCTGAAGTATTTGAGGGGATCCCGCGAGAATAAATTGATTATCTTCTCATTCATCCTGCTGGTGTTGTTTGGTTTGATGCATCCTCTTTCATTTATCGTGTCCGGGAAGATAGAGCATGAAGGTCTTTCGATATTGCTGGAAGACCGCACCCGGCAGGGCAATATCATGGAATTCGTATGGAATATTACTTCACCGGATGATAGGGTATTTGATGGCTATGGAATCTACATATCCAGGAATCATAGCTATAGGTACTGGTTTCTACATCCGGCCTTATTTAATTTTAACCTATCTTCATTAGATGATATTCCAGAGTATCTGAGTGAAACCCGGCCGAAGGTGGTTATCCGGGACTGGAGGACTGGGCAGTTATCAAATGAAACGTGGGGGTTTATACGCAGGCATTATATACCCTCTGGGAGATACGGCGTCTATGTTGTCGGAGCAACACTTGGCGGAGGTGATTTACAAAACGGTAGCGGCTCGTTTTATCTGTTATCTCCCGGGTACTATGACGTATCCTACGACATACTGCCTGCGGGAGCGCATGTAATCTACATCGATAATGAACCCGCAGGCGATACAGTCTACTTAACCCGGGGCAGCCACAGAATACACATCGAAGACAGCAACGTTTGCATATATAACATCACGATAAGGCATCGTTACGGGACCCGATAACCTATTTAACCTAAAAAATACATAATTAAGTTGAGATGAAAAATAATAGGGAATTCGTGTCATCGGTTGATGTTGACTTAGTGATGGTTCTTGAGGATATCTGGGGTAGTGAGGCTCATGTTCTGATGCTCTGCGAGACGGGGATTATCGGAAAAGCGGATGCGAAAGGGATTCTGTTGGCTCTCGGGAAAGCCAGGGAGGAGTATCTTGCAGGGGAATTCCTTTTTGACCCGGAATTGGAGGATGTCCACATGAACCTTGAGGCTTATGTGATGCGGGAGGCGGGCAGTGATGTTGGGGGGAGGATGCATACAGCCCGCTCAAGGAATGATCAGGTGGTTACAGACACCCGGCTGCATCTGAGAGAGAATATACTGGAAACAGAAAAACTCATTTTGGGGCTGCAGGATACCCTGCTCTCACTGGCGAAGGAGAATGTGGATGCTGTGATGCCCGGATACACTCATCTGCAGCATGCGCAACCTATCACCCTTGGTTTCTGGCTTACATCATATGTCTCCATGCTTATGCGGGACCTGGACAGATTAAGTAACGCCTACTCTCACGTGAACGTCTGCCCTCTTGGCGCCTGTGCCCTGGCCGGGACATCATTTGATATCGACAGGGGGCTGACAGCTGAACTATTGGGTTTCGACGGGTTTCAGGGGCACGCCCTTGATTCCGTATGCTCCAGGGATTTTATTGCTGAGGTTTTCTCTGGTTTGGCGATTTTGATGTCTACTCTTTCAAGGTTGGCTGAGGAGTTGATTTTGTGGAGTAGTTTTGAGTTCGGGTTTCTGGAGCTGCCAGGTGAATACACCACCGGTAGTTCCATAATGCCCCAGAAGAGGAATCCTGATTACCTGGAGTTGATTAGAGGCAAGACCGGGCAGCTCTACGGCTCCCTCACTCATATCCTTGTGTTATTGAAGGCTCTTCCGTTAGCCTATAACCGGGATTTCCAGGATGACAGGAGACCTCTGTGGAGTTCCTTCACTACAGTGAATTCCTCCCTCTCTGTGTTAGATGAGATACTTGCAGGATCAGAGTTTAACCGGGAGAGGATGCTTGAGTTGGTTGACCTGAATTTTTCCACTGCAACAGAGCTCGCTAATTTCCTTGTGAGGGAGAGGGGGTTGTCTTTCAGGGAGGCTCATGGTGTGACAAGGAAGGTTGTTTTGGAGTTGATAAGGAAGAGGAGGACGTTTAGTGATGTTGCTGTGGTGGAGGAGCTATTGGATGGGAGGATTTCAGAGGGGGAGTTAAGGGATCTGGTTGACGGTGGGAAGGCAGTGTATTCCTACAGGAGCTGTGGAAGTGCTTCTCCCGGGGAGGTTAAGGCGATGATCAGGGGGTTTGGCAGGGATCTGAAGGAGAGATGTTCTGATTTAGGGAGAAGAAGAGATAAGATAGAGCGTGCAAAGAAGCTTACAGAGAAGAAGGTTAGTGAATTGGTGGCTTGATTTCTATATGGTGATTGTTTTTATCTGTTTCATGGGGGTCAGGATTTTAGCCAATAAAAGGACAACACCCGTCTTTTGATAATCTACTAAACCGGCTGGGATTCGGTATTTTATCATATCCTTAATTTAATCCACTCACTAAAGAACGGATCCAGGAAGACATATGAGCCGTTATCTCTTTCCAGTATCTCTTTTACCTCAAGCATCTTCAGAGACTTGCTGACAGTAGCTGGAGACCCCAGCTCGTATCTTGCGATAATTGATTGTGAGTGAAGTAATGTCTCTTCTTTACTCAAAGCAATTAACAGATTCTTCTGTTTAGGGGAGAGGGATTCCCATATCATAGTGAACGCGTAGCTCTGACTTGAGATCACCGAATTCAGGGCTCTCACAATAGCAGATTCATCCACCTCCTCCCTGGATTCATTCCATATCTCATGGCATAACATCTGGGTGTAGTATGGATGACACCCGGTTATTTTGAGAATTTCATCACACAACTCTTGTTTAATCTTAATGCCAGTATCCCTGAATCTCTTTTTTATGAAGGAAGCAAACTTTTCATGCGGAATCTTTCCAAGAGAAAAGAATTTACCGATCTTATAAAATGCCCTGTTCTCGTTATTGAAGATCGAATCCATGAGATGCCGTTTACTTCCCAGAAATACATATCCTACATCCTTATGGTGTTGGATTTTAGACCTCATACTCTTTTCTATCATCTCTCCATTAATGTTCTTTATCTCCTGGAATTCATCGAATACAACTATAACCTTCTTCTTTCTTTTCTCGGCGATCCTTGCGGTGGCCTCATACAGGTCATCCAGCGTTCTGTCGATGTCAACGTCTCTATCCCCTAACTCTATTTCAAAATCCAGGCCTCCTTCCTTCAACACAATTTTTGGTTTAAGTGTTGGCAGGAGTTCCCCGAGCATCCTCCCGATTTTCTCTATCTTTGTCGACGCCTCCTTGGAGATGGCTGTTGCCAGAATCTCTGCAAATCTTCTTTTTGAAGATACCGGGAAGAGATCAACGTAGATGCATAAGAAACCTTTTTTTCTTAGCTGGGATAGGACCTCCAGGATGAGGGATGTTTTACCGTATCTTCTCGCGGAGTAGAGTATGACATTCTGGCAGGATGATAGATCAAGCAACAGCTTCTTCATCTCATCCTCCCTGTCGCTGAAATATTTTCCAGATACTGTTTTACCG
>CBFCYF010000097.1:0-7169 GCA_965602195.1 uncultured archaeon
TCATATTCCCTGATAAACTCATCCAACGTGTTCTTTAATTTACCGTGACTCGGGTGCTGAGTGAGCTCTCTAACAATGAAACCCTCAGTCTGTATCCCCTCTGACTCAAAATCCTTATCGTTTACTCCATAGTTTCCAATCAAGGGATAGGTCATCATCAGAATCTGATACTTATATGAGGGATCAGTTAATGCCTCCTGATAGCCGGACATAGATGTGTTAAAGACTACCTCACCCTCTGCACTACCCTCTGCGCCAAACCCCACACCCCAAATTACCGTTCCATCCTGCAAAACCAACACAGCATTATTTTCATCCATCACTAAATTATTGTAATATGATGAGATAAAATACTACATACATTCTATCAGCGGAGGGATGCCCCACACACTTTATATGCTACCCTTCCTTATTTTATTTACAAGATGAAGGATTATGATGTTGTTGTGATAGGTGCAGGAATCAGCGGTTTATTATCTGCGTTGGCGCTGTCAAAGGAAGGTAAAAAGGTCCTGATTTTAGAAAAAGAGGATTATGTCGGCGGCGTCTGCAGATCCTACCTCGTGGACGATTATCTCGTGGATACTGGACCACACGCAATAACAAGGCTTGATGGTGGACCCCTAAAGGAGCTGATGAGAAGATACTTTGATGTCGTACCGGACTTCACCCCATTTGGGAGATACCACGTCAGAATCAACGGGAGACTCAGGCCATTCCCCTGGAACATAACAGACTGGCTCACATTCGATCTGCTGCCCACAAAAGACCGGTTGCTGTTGATGAAATCAGTATTCGATGCATTATATCTGCTGAATGCAGGTAAAACTTCATCAACCATCTCAATGAGTGACATAGTCCCAGATGACATCTCAGATACCACCAGGAGGTTTATTGACTGGCTGTCTTACTTTCTGGTTGGCGCCTCCATGGAAAACGCCCCCCTATCCAGGTTCATAGACAACAAGGATCATAAGCCGAGCTCGATACCCTACATGGGAAGATTATATAACCTGTTTATTACCGAAGGTGCCATAGACCAAGGCTATCCCAGAGGAGGTCTCCAATCCATAGTTACCTCCATCCTGAGCTCCTTTCCCAAAAACAGGGTTGAAATCAAAACAAACAAGGAGGTGTTAAAGCTTCAAGGCAGCAAGAGAATAGATGAAGTGATCACCAAAGACGACAGCTATGACTGCAACACAGTGATATACTCCGGATTCGCCTCAGATATATGTAATTTAATCGATGATCTACCTGAGAACTACGCCCGGAATCTGAAATCCATCAGGAAGGCTAATTCCCTGACAATCTGGCTTGGTTTAACTAAACATATCTTTAAGAATCAAGGCTCGGAGATGTGGATCGACTCAGACCCCTACGCATGGGTTGTTCCAACCTCCAACTACGATCCGAGACTAGCCCCCAAAGGGAAGCAGTTGGTGGGTTTCGCCTTTGTGTTACCTGACGGGCGCAACTCAACAAAGGTGGAGAAAAAGGCATTGAATGCAATCTTTGACACAATACCTGATATTGAGGGACATGTTGATATGATCCACTATCAGGAGCTGATTCCAGAGAAAGCAGCCTGGAGTATTAATTCAGGTTTTGGCAACATAAAAACACCTATAAAAAATTTATATTGTGTTGGAACAGACACCGAGAAGAGAAGTGCGGGTGTGAGCAGGGCTGCATACTCAGTCCTGAAGTGTTTAGATGTTATGCGAGTTGATAAAATAATATGATCGAGCAAAAAATGATATATGATGCTATCATCATCGGTGCAGGTCCTTCTGGGATCACTGCGTCCATATATGCCTCAAGAAGGGGGCTGAAAACACTGGTTTTGGAAAGAGCTGTGGTAGGGGGGCTTATGCTGCTTGCTAAGGATATAGAGAACTATCCTGGATTTGATAGGGTTTCAGGGGAGGAACTGGCTAATAGAATGAAAAATCAGGCCGTGAATCTGGGGGTTGAGATAAGAAACGAGGAGGTTATGGGCTTGGATCTGAATACGGAGACAAAAACGGTAACAACAAGAAAAGATAAGTGTCATGCTAAATCAGTAATACTGGCAACTGGCAGTAAATACAGAAAATTAGAGGTTAAGGGGGAGAAGGAATTTACTGGGAGAGGCGTCAGTTTCTGCGCCATATGCGACGCCCCGTTTTTTGCGGACAAGGTGGTTGCGGTGGTAGGGGGAGGTAATTCAGCGGTGAGTGACGCCCTCCACCTCAATGATATCGCCAAGAAGATATATCTGATCCACAGAAGAGATGAGTTGAGGGCGGAGGAGGTAAGGCAGAGGAAGTTAAAGGAATCAGGTGTTGAGGTAATTCTTAACTCCGTTGTAGAAGAGATAGCTGGAGACAAACTCGTTGAATCAATAAAGCTCAGGGATGTTAAGGGAGCAGGTAAAACCAGGAAGTTGAGGGTTGATGGTGTGTTCATCTCAATAGGGCTGGTTCCCACCACCCTCATGGCTAAGGAGGCGGGGGTGAAACTTGATGATAAAGGCTTTATAACTGTGAATCGAAGCCAAGAAACCAATATCTCCGGTGTCTTTGCAGCAGGAGACTGCACGGGGGGGTTAAAGCAGATAACAACAGCAACGGGGGAGGGATCAACAGCAGCAACATCAGCCTACAGTTATGTCAGAAGCCCCTACTGGGGGTAAATAGCATAATTAAAGACTATTGTCTTTTTCCTCAGGCAATCCGAACCCACGCTTAAACGTAATAGCTAAGATGTAAAGACCATACGAAAGAAGAAGTGCAATGAGGATTCCTAACATGCTACACACCCAGTTCAAATCAAAATCAAGGAAGATATCCGCAAAAGACAGGGTCTCCCTAATAGACCATATTATTACTACCACCATCAAGATCTTTATCCCCTTTACGACGGCTTTCTCTCTCAGATACAGGACGGCGCCAGTTGATTTATTACTAACACGAAGTTCGATGTGTTTTATAGTATCTCCTATTATGTACAGACAAACCACAAGTATCCAGAGATTCAGAACATCCAACAAAATCCCGTACTCCATTTTGATATAGCCCTAAAATATGTTGTTTCTCCTCCAATGTCTTCTTGATTTCGGACTATCTCTGACCTTCCTGTTGGTCTTGGCAAACACCCAGATGGGGGCTTTCTTACTTCTCCTGTTCTCCCTTACCAATGTCTCCTTTAAGGAGGATGATTTAATACGCGACATTTTCTAATATCTAATAAGAAATTAGTCTTTAATGCTTAAAAATGTTCTGTCCTAAATGCGGCAAAAAGAGCAGAGGTCTCTGCCTGGAGTGTCTCCTGGAAGAGAAACCAATAATACTGGGGGATATTAGATTAGATGTCTGTGCCTGTGGAAGATATCGCTTTAAGGAAAGCTGGGGTGGGAAGCTGGGAAATGAGATATCAGCTATGGTTGAAAAGAATCTTGTTGCCCCCCACAACATAGAAATCACAGATACTGGGGTTGAGTATGAGATTAAGCAAGATAAGATACTGGTTCATGTAGAGGTTCACGGCATCTACAACACAAAGAAATTCAAAAAGAAAAAGGAATTCCAGATACCCCTGAAAAAGACATCCTGTCCCCTATGTTCCAAAATTAGTGGAGGCTATTATGAGACCATCGTCCAGTTCAGGACGAGATATAAACCCACCCCCAAAGACATCAACATAAAGATGGTTTCCAGGATGGAGAATGTGAGGGGGGGAGTAGATTTCTATATAGTGGACGGAAAATATGGCAGGCAGATAAAGAAGAAATTCAGAGAGAGGGGTTTCTATGTTAAGGAATCCTCTAAATTGATTGGAAAGAAGAGTGGGAGGAGCGTCTACCAGACATCCATCTCCATAAAGGAGCCGGATTTTTCAGAGGGAGACTTCATGATTCATAAAAACAGAATCCTTAGGATCTTAAAGAGAGGCTATAAAACAAGGCTTTTAGACATAGTAACCGGAAAACACTCAACTTTACCTCTACGAAACCTGAGGGAGTCAGAGATCGTCGCCAGAGGGTCGGATGCCAGAGCGGGAATTGTTATAGCGGTAACCCCGGATGATGTTCAGGTAATGGACCTACAAAACAATAAAATATATTCCTCGTCCAACAGGCCCCCGGAAACTAGAAATGGGCAGGATGTTGAGATAATAAATATCCGGGACGAGATATATATTGTGCCATACTAAATATCATCTCTCTTATATCTAACATATTTCTTCCATTCATCCTCTGATCCAAAAACAATTACCTCATCTATGTTGGCACAGTCACCGCATAGATACTTAACCGGCATTACGTTATCCATAAAACTTGAATCATATGATTCCCTGTATTCCTCGCGTAGTGTTACCAGAGCCAGTTTCCTTGAGCCGCATAGTTTACATGCCTTAATCTTCATGTCAGTTCCCTTACTGTTCTATCAACCTGCTCCACGGCGGTCCCAATGTATCTTCTTGGATCCAGGGATCTGTCGATCTCATCCTCACTTAAATACCCTATTATCTCCGAGTTTTTCATCAGCATATCCCTGAGAGGTGCTCCTTCACTGTAACTGTCCATGGCGCATTCCCTCACCAATTCATGGGCATCCTGTCTCCCCATCCCCTTCTCAACCAGTAAGATCATCACAGACTCTGACATAATCCTACCCTGGGAGAGATTCAGATTCCTCTCTATTGCCCCTAAATCAAAGACGAGGTTGTCTATTAAATCAATACTCAGATTCAGGATGTAGTCGATTAGAATACAGGCTTCGGGAATAATTATCCTCTCACAGCTTGAGTTAGTCAGATCTCTCTCATGCCACAATGGAATATTCTCTAAGGAGGTGACTGCATTACTCTTTATTACCCTGCTTAAACCGCAAATCCTCTCCGCGTAGATGGGATTCCTCTTATGAGGCATCGTGGAGGAACCCACCTGCATCTTCCTGAAACCCTCAGAAACCTCCCCTATCTCGGTTCTCTGCAGATTCCTGATTTCTATTGCTATCTTATTTAATGTTTCAGCTGTTAACGCCATAATCAGCAGGAATTCAGCATGCCTGTCTCTCTGAATAACCTGATTCGATACCAGAACAGAATTCAGTCCGAGGTCTTTCATAACCAACTCCTGTATCCTGATCCCGTTCCTGCCGAATCCTGCCTGTGTCCCTACTGCCCCAGTCATCTGCCCCACCAAAATTCTCTCCCTGCACTCATTAAGTCTCTGGATGTGCCTGTCCACCTCAGATGCATAGATAGCAAACCTTAATCCGTAGGTGGTGGGCAGAGCATGCTGCCCATGGGTTCTTCCAACGCATACGGTTTCTTTATGCTCTTTGGCCTTATCCAGCAGGGCCTTCTTAAGTTTCTCCACATCCTCTAAAAGAAACTCCATGAAATCCCCTAACTGCAGCGCCAAGGCAGTATCTGTAATGTCATTGCTGGTCGCCCCAAGATGGACATATCTCCCGGAATCACCGCATTTCTCACTTAACGCCTTCACCACAGCCATCACATCATGATGGGTTTCCTCCTCTATCTCCTTAACCCTCTCTACTTTAACCCTTCTTGTGTTGGCATTCTCTTTTATCTCGTCGGCGGCCTCCCGGGGGATATTGCCCACCTCAGCATGTGCCTTGGCCAGGGACGCCTCCACCTCCAACATCCTCTGAAGCTTAGTCTGCTCATCAAAAATCTTCCGTATCTCTTCCCTACCATACCTGGTTTCAATGGGGTGAATGCTCATTTTTATTCTACCTTAGTCTTCTTCCTCCTCATGGCATAGGGCACATCTATGTAATAAACTCCCTCCTTTGCCTTAACAACTATGGGCTCTCCCTTCATCAACGACGTAATATCCAGCCGGTATTTCCCCTTACTTATCCTGGTTAGATTCTCCACATCTAGGTGTATTGTTTTCCCATCTCCCTTCAAATCCTTCCCAAACTCCTTCTCCAGCCAATCCAGATCGTTTTCATCTAAATCCCTGTCTCTCAGTTCCCCGATTGCTTTCTCCTTGTTTCTCTCATCGGTTTTCAGATAAAGAAAAACCTGCGCCCCGCAACTGCATCCATCTATCAGCTCAGGGGCGTTGTCGTCATAAATCCTTCCGCATCTGGCACATTTATGGGGCATTTTAAAGAAGATAGACTAACTTAATATTAAACGAGGATACTAAAAAAATAAAACACCTGATTCATCCCTTACTCTCAGCCCACATGGATATCTTTTCCGGCTCTTTCTTAACTTTCTTAATTAATTTCGAGGGACCTATCACCGTCAGGCCTCCTCTTTTACCCCCCAGTAACCTGATTATTTTTTCTCTGATTCCGGGGGCTGTATCCTTCCTTAGGGTTGAGACCTCAATGCCAGGAAATTTCTGGGTTACCATGAGCATGGTTGCCTCTATCAGCCTGGATTCCTCGGTGGTGGTGAGACTCTCTTCCATCACAAGAATCTTATTATCTTTTATTTTGTCCAGGATGAACTTCATTTTCTCCTCCTCTGATTTAGGGGCTAATGTATCGGATGAGATAAACTCTAACTCAATTTTCATTTTCTTTTTATCTGGAGTGTTCTGCGATTGCTTCATAGAGGTGATCTATGTTCTTTCCTTTCAACGCGGACAACTCCACTATATGATGTTGTGAGAAAGCATCCTGTATCCCTTCAGTGTTCGCATCCTCCAGATCAACCTTGTTAGCTACTATGATGACCGGAATGCCTCTGGCCTCCAAGTTCCCTATGATTGTTATATTCACCTGCGTGTATGGATCTCTTGTTGCATCCATAA
This sequence comes from uncultured archaeon, assembly GCA_965602195.1. GTDB lineage: Archaea > Altiarchaeota > Altiarchaeia > IMC4 > QMZM01 > CBFCYF01. The sequence continues at coordinate 6,788 of CBFCYF010000097.1, forward strand.
CAACTAAGGCGGTATCAACATGCTCCAACCATTTTATTGCCTCAATAACACCCTTTGTGGCCTCCTTTGCCCTCTGCTGAGCTGCTTCCTTAGACATGCCATGGCTGAGAAAATCCTCGAAATCGATTTTCGTCGCTATTCCCGGCATGTCAAGGAGGTTCATCACAATCTTCTTGCTTCCGGTTCTGACCACTATTTTTTCCTTCTTCTGAACCTCTCTTGTTTCGTGGGGGACCTCGGAGACGACACCTACGGGCTCCCCAGTCCAGTCCATAGATATTCTGTTGGCGAGGGTTGTTTTACCGGCATTTGGTGGACCATATAATCCTAGTCTTATAATCTTCCTCTTACCGAAGATCCTCTTAAACCAACCAAACAGTCT
>CBFCYF010000098.1:0-6877 GCA_965602195.1 uncultured archaeon
TTGAGCGCCCGCAACTTCTATTGCAACCGGGCCCTTCAGGGGTTGTTTTGCAAGCATCTTCACTTCTTTCCCGATTCTTATGTTCATACTCATGAGTTTTCTCTTCGCTTCACTGTCTCTTATCTCAACTATCTCAGCTTTCTCTTCATATCTCATCTGGTTCAGTGTCTTTTTCATCTTAATTGGATTCGACATAGATTTTCTGGGACATTCCTCTGCCTATGGCTATGGAGTTCCTATTGACCTCGATGACGACCGGTCCTCCGGATGCAGCGGATTTCTTCACGGTTATGGTTGAGCCTTCTTTTATCCCTCTCATAGCCATTTTCTGCTGGAATCTTCTTCCTCCGATGATTCTGGTTATTTTTTTTGTATCTCCTAGTGTGAGTTCGGTTAGCGTTATCTCTTGCATTTCCACTTTAATATTAGGTTAGCCTAATTATAATATTGGTCGTTAGGTACATAAATACCACCGTCTAAAGAACTTAGATTGCAGCCTCTGAGCCTTAAATATTTAGGGAAAATTTAGAAAAACCTAATTTTCTACTTTTGATGACACACATAATCCCCACTCATACAGAATTCCTTGAAATGCTCAAGCCATTTAGGATGCATAGGCGCGGTCTCAACGAACTTAACAAATTTCGTTAGCTGCTCAAGAGTCTCCGGGCTTAACTCATGCTCTAATCTACATGCGTCCCTATCCGCAGTTTTGTCGGAAACCATGATTATGCCCAAAAACGCCTTTAGGGTGTCATGTCTCGTCTTCACTACTTTAGCCACCCGCTCACCTTTCGCTGTTAATGTAACACCCTCATATCGCTCGTAATTGGCAAGACCCCCACCATGTAACTTCTTCAGCATCTCCGTAACGCTCGGCGGCTTCACCTCAAGTTCTCTGGCGATATCTTTTGTCCTGGCATAACCCTTCCTCTGGATGATATTGTATATTGCTTCCAGGTAATCCTCAACGGCCCGAGAGTACATTTTAGCCTAACCTAAAAATGATATGGTAAAGTTAATTTAAATAGTCATGCAGATGGCTGAAATCCAAGTAGAATAATTCTGAGTATTCCGCCGACCATCAATGCAGTAAAGATCATAATCACTGTGGATTTCAGTGTATCACGTACCCCAAGCTCCCTGAGCAGGGTCGCGAAGGTTGCCGCACAGGGAAAGTAGATGGTAAGTACAACAGCAGCTATCACCAGCTGCGGCGGAGTCATTCCCAGAGGCAGGAGCATGCCCACCGCAAGATCCTTCCTCAGGAATCCCACCAGGAGAACAGCAACCGCCGCCCTCGGAAGCCCCAGCCAGGTCTCCATGAGGGGGGCGAATATTCCCCCCAAAAGATCAAGGAAACCGGTTGTATAAAGGATATTCACAAGGAAAATTCCGAGAAATAGCCAGGGAATAGCCTCCATGAGGAACCATCTCACACGCAACCATGTTTTCTTAAGTAATGTCTCCATATTCGGTCTCCTGTATGGTGGGACCTCAAGGAATATCTCCGGACACTGCCCTTTAACAAACCGGTTCATCAGGAGGCCGCCCACGAAATAGACTATGATGAGTGTGATAAACACAAGATATATGTAGCCCACATCATTGCCCAGAATCCCGAAGATCATCGCGGTCTGTGCCATACAGGGGACTGCGATCGCCATGAGTGTTGCCGCTATAAACCGCTGTTTTCTTGTCTCAAGGGTTCTTGTTGCAAGTGCCCCGGGAACGTTACAGCCAAGACCCAGAAAGACTGGGACGATCCCGTGACCGTGCATCCCCAGCCTGTGGAATACGTTATCCATAAGGGTAGCCAGCCTCGGCAGATATCCACTATCCTCTAATATGGAGAGCATGAAATAGAAGGCGATGATGTAGGGCAGAACCGCGCCAAATGGTACAAAGAGTCCGGTGGTCAATAAACCCATAGACTCCATGAATTCAATCTCTCCATCGATCAGTCTCCCGATGAGTATGTCATGTAAAACCCCTGGCCCCAGCCACCGACTTAACTCCATTACAAAGGGTTTGTAGAGGTCGAAAACAGGTTCAAAGACGTATCCTATCAGGCCCTCACCCATGAATCTGACGATCTGGAATGTAGCATAGATTATGAGGAGGGCAAAAGGTATCCCCGTTAATGGCCTTATGGTTGCATCCGCCAATCTCTCCCAGATCGTATGGTGTCTATGTCTTACCACCTGAACCTCTTCGATAATCCTTCCTATGTCCGCCCATCTCTCATCATGTGTGTGTTTATGGATTTTCGGTGATCTCGCCTCAGGTATCCTGGAAACCAAGTCCTTGATGCCTTCCCCTGTTACCGCCACGGTGGGGACAACAGGGACTCCGAGAATTTCCTCAAGTTTTTCTATGTCTATCTCAATGCCCAGATGTTTGGTGTCATCCCACATATTCAGGGCTACTATGGCTGGGGTGTCTCTCTCCAGTAACTCGGAGGTTAGATATAGGTTCCTCTCCAGGTTTGTGGCGTCTATAACATTTATTATGATATCTGCTTCCTCAACCATCCGGGCGGTTACCTCTTCGGCCTTTGATCTGGGTTCCAGGGAATACGCACCAGGGGTGTCTATTAAATCAGCGGTTTCCCTGCTGATTCGCATACTCCCCTTCGTGAACTCTACGGTCGTTCCGGGATAGTTGGATGCGATGACGTCAACACCTGTGAGCCTGGAGAAAACAACCGATTTACCGACATTCGGGTTACCCACAAGAAGAACTTTCATCCTAGATTCTCTCAACCATGACCTTCATGGCCATGCCTCTGCCGAGTGTGATAGTCAGGTTATCGATCCTGATCACGACGGGGCCGCCAGCGGGATGCCTAGTCAGCATCTCAACCACCTTACCCTCCCTGATACCCATCGTTTCCACGTTCGTTTGAAACCCACGCCCCCCACTTAATCTCACAATTCTTCCCTTCTCCTTTCTTTTTAGATCTAAGAGTCCTAGTTCCATCTTCAATAATACTGGGAATGTTCTAAAAAAAATGACACCTCAATTAATGAGGTCACCGGATAATACTGTATCTAACGAAATGTAAAATGATCCACGTAAACGTATAGGAGGCAAGGGCGTGGAGGGATGTCCACCAGAGATAGTAATGCATCAGCCCGTTCTGGATCAGTATGTATTCACCCAAGGCCCCGAATGTTGATATCAAGACTATATCCCAAACGCTGTAGGTCCTATTGAACTCCTTGGGTATGTAGAGATACCAGGCTGCGCCGCCGAACAGACAGAGGACCATGACCTCAACAGGAACGGTCCAGACAAAGAATATACTATCTGAGCTTCTCCATAAATCAAAGACGGTTCCTGAGTTCTCAAACAGGAAGTCATAAACCATCAGAAATAACCCCAGCGTAATAGCTTTCTTGATCCTTTGGGGGGCGGGTTTCTCGAAGTAGAGTTCTATCAGAAACCATGCAACAGCACAACCGCTCAGGATGAACCATATCCACGCAGAGGGTCTGAATTCAATGAATACTACTCCCAGTAAGATGAAGAGAGTTAGTAGCTTCAAGAGCTTGAATTTCTCTGCCCTGTCCATCCTGATACCTCCCTCATACAATCATAGTCAAAAGGTCCACCAGCCTCATGGAGTAGCCCATCTCATTATCATACCATGAGAGAACCTTAACGAGGTTGCCCATCACCATGGTGCTTCTGGCATCGAATATGGATGATGATGTGTTTCCCACAATATCCTGGCTAACAAGCGGTTTCTCACTATACTCCAGGATTCCCTTCAGGTAGCCTTCGCTTGCCTCCTCCATGGCCTTGTTCACTTCATCCACCGTCACCTCCCTCTTGAGTTCAGCAACAAGATCCACCAGAGAGCCATCCGGTACCGGAACCCTTATTGCAAGTCCATCCAGCCTGCCTTCAAGCTCTGGAATAACCTTCCCTGAGGCAGCCGCCGCCCCGGTTGTGGTGGGGATAATGTTTACTGCAGCCGCCCTGGCCCTCCTCAGATCCTTATGCGGGGTATCTAGGAGTCTCTGGTCTGATGTGTAGCCGTGGATTGTGGTCATGAATGCTTTTTTTATCCCGAATTTGTCATTTAATACCTTCACCACTGGCACCAGGCAGTTGGTGGTACAGGATGCATTATCAATTATAGCATCATCATCTTCCAGGATTTCATTATTAACCCCTAAAACGATGCTCTTCACATCACCTTTTCCCGGGGCGGATATGATAACTTTTTTTGCCCCAGCCTTCAGATGTTTTGCTGCATCCTCTTTCTTCCTGAAAAAGCCTGTGGCCTCTATCACTATATCCACATTTAATTCATCCCACGGGAGTTTCTCAGGATCCCTCTCGCTGAATATCCTGATTTTTGTTCCGTCCACTACAAGGGAGCTGTTCTCTATCTCCACCTCCCTGTTGTAGATCCCGTGAACTGAGTCATGTTTGAGGAGATGAGCCAGTGTTTTTGGGTCTGCAAGATCGTTTATGGCCACAATTTTTATGTCTGGTTTTTTGAATCCCAGCCTAAATACTGTTCTCCCTATCCTTCCGAATCCATTAATCGCAACATTAACCATTGGTAATCACCTTTATTACTATTTGAAAGGAGGGGTTAAATAAATAATGGAGAGCAAACCAAAAACACTAAAAATAATGAATAATTCTCCATATATAATTAATAAAGTCATGAGCCCACGGAAAATACTTCGCAGCCTATCACTTTCTAGCATACTTGGATTGGTCTGATTTTCAGACTGTTTCGATTCCTACATATAATGACTAAACCCCTCATTACTATGACAACATTCCTAAAATTTAGGAAGGAAGGATTTTTCAGGCTGAAATCACACGCCAGAAACCCTATCAAAAACATAGGGGTATTTATACCCGGATTTCCCAATATCCTATGCGAATCCCCTTAAAATGGGCTTCTCACGGTGGTTGGCATCTGCCTGAGAATTTCTGTAATCAACCTAAGTGTAGAGGCTACTTTTTTGGTGGGCGGAGGTGAGTTGGTATGAACGTAGATATGGGAAAAACAGAGTATGTCTGTGGTAGCTGTGGTAATACAAAAATCATGGTCGACCACAAGCATGGGGAGATTATCTGCAGGAGATGTGGATTGGTTCTGGAAGACACTCTATTTGACTTCGGCCCCGAATGGCGGGCCTTTGACGAGGAACAGATGAATAAACGAGCCAGAGCAGGTGGCCCCATCAAATACGCAAAACAGAACATCGGTTTAACCACTGAAATCGATAGATACGACAGAGACATTAAAGGAGGAGCAGTTCCATCTGAGAGAAAGGCTCAACTATACCGGCTTAGGAAGTGGCAGAGGAGATCCAGGATGGGAACGTCCGTCGACAGAAACCTCTCCATTGCACTGCCCGAGCTGGACAGGATGTCTGCTCATCTGAACATATCCCAGAATGTCAAAGAAGAATGCGCAAGACTCTACAGAAAATGCGTAAATAAAGGAGTGGTGAGAGGTAGATCCATAGAAAGCGTTATTGCAGCCATAATCTACCTCATCTCAAGAGAGAGACAACTCCCGAAAACCCTCGAGGAGCTATCTAAGGTATCCGGAGTTAACAAAAAAGACATCGGCAGAAGCTATAGGACTATATGCCGGAGACTTGCTTTGAAGATGCCTGTGGTCACAGCAGCAGACTACATCCCCCGACTAGCCAGTGAACTGGGTGTTTCAGGACAAACAGAGGCCAAAGCAATAGAGATACTTAAAGCCGCAAGAAAAACAGGCATCACATCAGGGAAAGTACCTATAAGCATAGCTGCCGCCGCATTATTTGTGGCAGGTAAAATCACCAACGACAAGCAGACAGCGGAAATCAGAACAATATGCAACATATCCGAGATCTCCATAAAAAACAGGTACAGGGAACTGTTAACCAGATTTGAGAAGGAGAACATATTGAATGATTACCTGATACCCCAACCCATCTAATTCTTTCTTATTTTTTTTATTCCTCCTTCAATATCGTAATAATATCTTTGCTAGCCTCTGTTTTTGAGATTATGGTAAGCACATCGTTCTTCTTTATAATCTCATTGGATCTGCCGATGATTATATCCCCATTCCTGCTGATTGCGGCTATCAACGACCCTGGGGGTAAGTCAATATCCTTTATTCTTCTTCCCTCCAGTTTATCATTGGCCATCCTGATCTCCATAATCTCTGCCTTCCCCTTCCCTATGGAAAAAAGAGACTTACTTCTCCCCTGCAGGATGGCATTCTTGAAATAACTCACTACTGCAGATATGGGGCTTATCGCGGCCGTAATCTCTAAACCAATGTAGAGGTCTTTCTTGGAGGGATCATTTACCCTGGCCACTATCCTCTTAACATCGAATTTCTTTACCATCTGGCAGATCGTAAGATTAGTGTTATCGTCTCTTGTCAGGATGACTGCAACATCAGCTTTCTCAATTCCCGCATCATTTAAGATATGAGTATCACTTCCGTCACCGTGGATTATAAGAGCATCCATACTCTCCGCCAACTCCTTAGCCCTGTCTTCATCATGCTCTATAATCACAATCTCATGATCCTCACTGGCAAGATGCTCAGCCAATGCCTTCCCAGTTCCACCGCAGCCAATAATAATAATATACATTCTGTTAATTGTATCTATCTATGGGCATTATATTATAAATATGCTGCCCACAAAAAAACCATCAAATTTTTTCGGTGACTATCTTATCTGTATAAAGGTTTAAAAAGCAACAAATCTGTTTCCATAACTATCTATTCAAGTATGCTATAATATCCATCTGATATAAGATGTTAATCTTAATTGCTCCTTTTCCTGGTCCTACATTTATTCATGACATTTCAACAGAGTTGGTGGGGGAG
>CBFCYF010000099.1:0-6753 GCA_965602195.1 uncultured archaeon
CCGGAGCAATGAACTCCCTGATGTCAAGGAAGAAATCACCCGGATGCTTGAGGACTTAGGTGATAAGGGCGTGCGTGTAGAGCTGGAGAAATACAAAGACCTATATGATGCTAAACTCATAGAAATACCCATTAAGATAAGGAACAGGCTTGCCCTGATAAACTACATAGCCGGACGCGAAAACATAGCAGTTGACTCCACAGGAGGCGTCTACTTGGTTAACTCAACAGATACAGGTGAACTCCATGAGTTTACGAAAGCACTGCTTAAGCTGCAGGAGGATATGATCAGCTCAGTGACGTGCATCCCAGTAGACTCAAAAACAGGATACGCCCAGGTTCCCCCAGACATACTCCCAGAAGATAAATACCACCAGAAAATCAAGTCCATTGCAATAAGGAAGGATGCACGCGTATGGATAGACCTGAAGACCCGGGAAATCTATTTACCATGCAACGCATTTAAGAACCCGGCCACCGGAGAACTAGCAGGTAACGAGACCACCCTCAACACAGACTCAGGGGAAATAACCGCTTGGAAACTGGATGTCAAAGATCAAATAAATCAGGGGAAACTTGAGATCAAGGCCCTGGAGGAGGAGCTTATAATAGATGAGACTGAAGACCTGATTGACAGGCTAACAGAGGAAATAGCGAATATCCCGGAAGGATATGAGGAGGAATACAGGGAGGAAATAGTTTCCGTAATCAAACCAGTTGTTAAGGCAGCGGAAAAGGGGACGCATAAGACATTACATCTGAAGGCTATCGAGGCACTTGAGGTGATAGAGGAGGTTCTTCCAGCAGATGAAATAAGAGATAAGGCTGGTGTTTTAACAGCGATAATCGAGAACGGCCCCGTAAGCGAAAGCACACCAGCCATTGACAGGTTCATGAAGCTGGCAGAGGATCACCCAAGCCTATACGGCGACCTGATTAAAGCCCTTGTTGAACAACTCAAAGGTGGCCAGAAGTGGGCGATTGCAGGCGCAGCCGAGAAACTGGGGCTGATAGCAGAAAAGCTTCCGCAAAAATACACGAAGACATTGATTCCCACAATAAAACCCCTGATTGATGTGGTGGAAGAATATAGGGAGGAGGCAGCACACCCGAAAGCTGTTTATGCGCTTAAGGTAATAGAGGAAGTTCTTCCAGCAGATGAAATAGACAACAAGCTTGCTATTTTGATCGAAGTAATCAAGGAAGGTAACCTCGAGCAAAGCGCGTCTGCCATTAAAAAATTCATGACGCTGGCAGAGGATTCCCCAGGCATATACGACACCCTGGTTAACGCACTTGTTGAACAACTCAGGGAGGAAATAACAGGGGGTGTGATTGAAGACGCCGCCATAAAACTCCAGCTAGTAGCAGAAAATCTTCCGCAAAAATACAAGACGGCGTTGATTCCCGCAGTCAAACCCCTGATCAACCTACTAGGGAACATAACATGCACTGCTGTGAGCTCAGAGATTATGCGCACGCTGGGGGTGATAGCAAACAACCTCCTGAAGGAGGAGGAGGATGCAAGAGAGGCTATCGAGGAAATCAAGACCACACTAAAGAATAAGATTAAAGCAGACATAGAACCCGCTGTTGTGCGCATAAATGCCGCTAAATTATTTGCGGAAGTGGAAAAATCCCCGGACCCGCAGACAACCGAGGAAATCAAGACCACATTAACTGGAATAATCCAGGGGGATGCGGAGGGAAGCCACTGTAAATCTGCCGCTGAAGCAATTTGGGCAACAACAGAGAACCCTAAAGACCTATGCAATCAGATTAATTTAGTTAAGGATAACCCTGAAGCATTAGGTGATGTTGTGGAGGTAATTTTAGGGGTAACAGAAAATCTTCCAAAAAACAACGAAGACATAATTCAGGCAACAGAACCTCTGATCCGAGCATACAAAGACGTCAGAGGACTGGAGAATCTCATACCCCTGAAAATAGCCCAAACCCTTGCTGCGATACTGAGAAACAACCCGGGGGGATTCATCAAGAAATTGGAGGATGTTGGGGGGGAACATCTGCCTGATGCGGAAAGGGAGCAGATTGAAGGCTGGCAAAATAAGGGAATGGAGGATGAAACGCCCTTTGTCTTTGGTGACCTTATCCTTGAATTAGGCATAAGTAGGGGGATTGAGAAATTCGTATCCGCTTATGGGTTATCTGATGCTGCAAAAAAGGTGTTTGTTGAGCTGATCAGGTTAAATCGTTCTTTCTTCACGTCAACGGAGGTTAAGGTTGCCGGGATGAGTGGGGAGGAGGTTGCCAGGGGCATGGATGAATTACGTGAAATGAATGTTGTGGAGCCCCTGGGTGATACGGAAATAAATGTGTGGACTGAAGGAACCGAGGAGAAATTGCGGCAGCGGGAGGGTATGAGATTATTTTATCATCTACTGCCTTCAGACATTAAAAGAGAACTTAAGGGAGGGATCAGGGTGGCTGTGGACGCGTTTTTCAGGATGGCGGAGTTGCGTCTGAGACAGGGTACCCCCCTCATCCAAAACAAACAGATCACTGAAATCATCCCCCAATCAGGCAGGGACCGGACCCTAGGCTACCTGGAGGAGAGGGGGTGTATTGGATATTATGATATGGGAAGCTGCACTTTATCCATAGATGACGCACACATAGAGAGTATGCAGAAGGCCATGGGTGTGAATCTCGGGAATCTGCCTGCGACGGCTACTGCTGAGAGATACTCTGATAATGTCGGCTACTGGGTTGGATTACTTGGCGATGAGGAACAGGGGGGGGATGCTGTTGTAAAAATAATCGCATACTTCGGTGAGGCGGCAATCGAGCCCTTAACCGGGAGCATAATTAAAAGCACATGCCGGCGTAAACTCTCAAACAGCATAATCGTGTTGGGCCGGATAATATCCGGGAGGGAGACGTTGAATGAGGAAACAACAAGAAAAATTACGGAAGCCATCAAGCCCTTAACCCAGAGGATACAAGATAAGGATTGGCCGACTGTGTGCGAGCACGCCGCAGACACATATGGGATGATAGCAGGTAAACTCCCGAAAAAAAACAGTGACATAATTCAGGGAATACATCCCCTGGTTGAGGAACACCACAGGAACCCTGGGGGGCCGGCTACCGGGGCCCTTGTGATGATATGGGAGAACAACCCGGAGGGATTCAGCGAGGAAATAGAGAACCTCCGAGAGGGGAAACCTCTATCAGAGGATGAGAAAAAACAACTCAATCAGTGGAAGGGACAGGCAATAAATGGGGAGGAAAAATCCGCCTTCGCTGAGTTTATTGAGGAACTGATTTATCCAGAAAAACCAGCCTCCGCCCAGACAGAAACTGGAGGAAAACCAGAGGGTGGTGTTGAAGTCACTTCGGAAGAAGCAGTCTGTCCACTCGGGAAGCCTGACGTTAAGTTTGAGGAGGTATTTAATCTAGGTGATCTTATTTCACTTGACTTCGGCGTTATTGAGTATAATGGGGACGCTATAGAGACTGAAGGGCTTGTTCTTGTTACAAAAGAGCTATATGAGGAGATAGAGAATGGGATGAAATTAAGGATCACTACTAAAGAAAAATCCCCTCCATATCTCAGTGACGAGGAATTCAAGGAGGATGATCTGGTACGTCCGATAGGGAAGGGAGAGATCCGTGTAAGCAGGGATCAGCTGGGGGAAACCGAAACCAGAGGCATTGCCGGGCCTATAATACTTGCTTACGGTGAAAATGAGAAGGGGGAGGAAGTACCCGGTTGCAGGGGGGGATGGGGTGTAGATGATGCCCACACACAGCCCACCAGAGTGCTTAAACCAGGGGATGTATCCCTCCTCCTGCAGATCGTCGCACAGGACTATGGAGCATACGCTAAAAGAGCCCGGGAGGTGCTTTTGATAGAATTCGGTGAGAAGCCGGAGGTATTCTTCGAAGGATTAATGATTGCGGAAAGAATCAGTTCTGGGATCAGGGAAATACCGGAAAAAATCGTTGGAGAGGGTATTGCCTCGGGATTGAATAATGCAGCTGAACTTGAAGGTAAAAAAAGAGATGAGAAACTAGCTGAGGTCTGGAGTGAAGTCAGGAAAGACCTGAAGGGACTCGAAAAAACAGAGGATAGGCTCCAGAAGATCCGCATCCTCTTGACTTATACAGTCTATGGAGTCAGAGATAAGGACATCATTAAGAGCATGGTTGGATACGATTTTACCCCTGAACTAACCCCCACACTCATCAATAAAGAGATATATATCAGCTTCTTAGCATTCATACCATCAGTGAAAAAATTAGGATATGACAATATCCAGGAGGTATATAAAAAAGACATAGGGCTATTCATCGACATTATGTGGGGGATCTCTCGCCTGGGAGAAGATAATTTCATAAAGATAGGGAAAGAGGCGGGGTGGGAAAAATTAAGGGATCAACTCAGGGAAAACCCCAAGAAATTTAGGGATTATATACAGGGTCTTGTAGAGGAAAAGGGACAGCCAGGGACTGAAAAACCAGACCCCGCCCAGACAGTAGAGAGAGAAGTAATGTATGGAGGTGTACCCATACCTAAAAGATTGCTAAAGAAGCTGGGGATTACTGATGAGGAACAGGGGACCTCTTTAGGTACGCTTCATCTAGGCAGGGTTATAAAAGGAGGGGACAGGGTTCTCCACCTGTCTTGTGGTCCCTTCTCCGAGTTGATCGCTTGGATGGTCAGGGAGAAGGGATCATATGTCGGCTTGAATACAGATGAAGGAATCATAAACAGGAGGAGGAAATTATCTGATTCTCTGGCGAAATTCTTTTGGGGAAGACAGGGGCGTATTAAATACGAAGCCCTCCCCGATTACAGACATCTCCCAGCATCAGATGGGGAAGTCGATAAGATCATTATAGGCGATGCAAAGGAATTAGATGTAGCGGATGTATCTGAGATGCATCGCGTTTTAAGAGATGATGGGGTAATCATCGCTCCAAGAGGGGGTGCGTTGACTTCCGCTTTATTAGAACATGGAGGGTTTGTTGAAACAAGAGAACTGCATATCCCAGGATATGTGATTGCAAGGAAGTCTGGACCGCTGAATCCTAGAGAAGTGGGATTAAATGTTTTAGAGAGGAAGCTTGGAGGGGAATGCGAGATTGAACGTAAACCGGAAGTACATACATTATACCATAAAAGCGGGTTGGGTCGAAGGGAGATAGGTACTGTAATGAGTTCTTACAATCAGGATGAGAAAACAGGGCGCATAGACCATACCAAGATAAGGAGGGGATACCGAGGTAAAAAACTGAGTTACGACCTCCTGAACCTCGCCTTCGCAGATCTTGCAGCCGAGGGAGCCACCCGATTCGTGGTCCCTGAGGTAATGCCGGATAGTTTAATAGTATACCCTCAACTAAGTGTCGGAATTATAAAGTCCCTGAGGAGGTATGGTTTCGCCCCTAAATTCGATTCGAACCCATTAACCAAAGAGAATCTAGAGAAAATCACGGTATCCCATAGGAGAGGAAGCCCCATCGCATATAAGATTAAACTCAAAGAGAAAAAAATCGTTTGGGCTATATTAACAGATGATGATGGGAATCCGAGAACTGATCGATCCTATTACAGGGATAAAAGTCATAAGAACATAGATTTCATACGGAGAGAGTATGAGGAGGGCAGGGTCTTGCTGGGGAATGTGAGGTATGAAGTAGAGGACTACAATAGATTCTGGAGCCAGATACCTGCGGTGACGCCGCCAAAGACGGTTGAAGTCGACTCTGGTTCATTGGATGATTACGTGAAACTGAACCCTGAAGGAGACGTCGACGGTGTTATGGGGGGAGTATACGGCTGGACAGTAAGAGAGGATAAAACAATCTATAAAAGAGATGAGTTTTATTACCTGACTAAAGAGGAGTATGCACAGTGTAGAGACGAACTGGAGAGAGAAGACCTTGGTGTCAGCGTGGAGGGAATAATAAGAGGACGTACTACCACCACCGAAAGAGCAGAATCTCAGATAAGGAAACCTGGAGGAACAGATGGAGAACCAGCCACCCAGGCAGGGATCAAGGAAGAAATATTCATCGAAGATTCTGAAAAAGAAATCAGTCCAAGAAACCCGCACCACCACAAAATAAAGGTAGCCATGGTTGGTGTTGAGCCATATTATGCAAATATGATACACGAGGGGTTGGAAAAGCAGGGTATGGATGGTTGGATAATAAGCACAGATGAAATCGATGATGAGTTAATTAATCAGTTAGAAACATGCGATCTTGTGTATGATCGAACACCGCCTGGCTCAGTTGAGCCAGAATTAGTTGAGAGACTAAATAACCTCCGTAATGTTAGATACATAAATAATCCTTCTGTTCATGAATTGATAACTAGTAAATCAAAAGCATATAAGTTCTTCTCCAAGTATCCCGAAATCAAAGAATTAATGCTCGAAACCGTACTCAATGTACCTAGAGATGAGGTGAAAGATACTGTTAAGAAATTCTTCAAGGAACATAAGGGGATCCATAAAATCTATATTAAGCCGGATGATGGTGCATATGGAAAAGGCATAATCACAGTAACACGTGATGACGATCTAGATGAGAAATTAAACCTTTCACGCCTGGATTTTAGGGAATATGTAGTACAAGAGGGGATCAAATCAGGTACAGAAGAGGGGATTCTGATAAAGGTAGATGTGCATAGAGATGGGGGAGGTAATATTGTTGCTAGTGTCTTTGGAGATAATTTCAGATACAAGAGCGGCAATAAAAACGATTATACGCGAATTAA
>CBFCYF010000100.1:0-6729 GCA_965602195.1 uncultured archaeon
GTAACCCTCCCCCCTCAACAACCGCCCGGCCTCAGCAGACTCCAACACCCCCCCATCAGATAAATCAACATCAGTCCAACCAGTAAAACGATTACTCTTATTCCAGACACTCTCCCCATGCCTCAAAAGAACCAACCGACTCATCACACCAACACACCCCGCAAACATATACACTTAACTAACATATAAGCCACTGTTTTTTTCCCTACCTCTTACCTCTCTTCCTGTTGAAACGCTCAATTATCTCATCAGGCACCGCATCCAACACCTCAACCATCTCGAAAACCTCAGCAACCAAAACAACTAAATCATACGCCTCCACCCTCGCATGCTCCCCGCACGTCTCCCTGCCCCTATACACCCTATCACCCCCCTCAAGAAGCTCCCGGATCTCCCTAACATGAGAGCTCATCTCATCCAGATACCAGCCAACATCCTTATCCGACGGCAGCAACCTACCCATCACCCCACCTCCCGCCGGAACTCAAAATAAGAGTAAACAACCGTATAAACAGAAACCAAAACCACAGGAACCACCATGAAAAAAAACGCATAATCCGGGAAAAACACCCCGAAAAAAGCAACCACCCCGCTGAACTTAAACAACCTCCCCCCTATCTTATGGGTCCTATCCCACACCACATCACTGCTTAACGTCCAGGGAGTCCTGATCCCTATAAACCAGTTCCTTTTTGCGTTCTCACAGAGAACACCTATATAAAAAAACAAAACCCCGTATCCAACAGGAAACACCGCATTAGGGCTGACCTCAACACCCAGATTCCAGGAGATGATCTGGAGGTGAACAGAAAACATAAACACAAGAAACAAGATAATAAACCTGTCATAATATCCCCTGAATTTCATAATATTCTCTTTAAGCGGATCAATCACAGGAATAACCATGAAAAGCAGGGAAAGCCCACAAAGAACAAAAGGCATCAGGAAAACACCCCAAAACCGAGGCATATAACCATCCACCTCCCCCCTAAAGTTCCAGTGGGAAGCCACCTTCTCAGGCATCTGATCATAGAAATAAATACTCACTATGAAAGAAAGAAACACAACAACCCAAATAATCAACGTAGTTTTCCTCATCCCCATAAAAACTATTTACATTCCACACCCAAAAAAAGAAACTATTTATCCCACCCCCCGAACCTAAACAAAAACATAGAAAACAGAAAACCAAGGAACGACCCCACAACCATACCCCACCACACACCCGAAATACCATAATATTGAGACAGGAGATAAGCTGCGGGAACAGAGAACACAACAACCCTCAACACTGTCGCCATCAAAGCCAACACAGCCCTCCCGGAACCAATAAATGCACCGGACACACACATCGCAACCCCCACCACCAGATAACTCAGAGGAATAATATGAAGGAAAGAGGATCCATACCCCACAACCTCCGGACTGGAATTAAAAACCATGATAATATCCCTCGCAAAAACATAAAACACTAAACCAATAACACACATAAACGCCGAAGCCATAACACCCGCCTTCAAAGTAACCCTCCTCGCCCTATCCACCTTACCCGCCCCAATGCTCTGCCCGACGATACTCACAACAGCAATCGAAACACCCATACCGGGAAGCATAGCCAGAGCATCCAACCTGAAGCCGACACCAAAAGCCGCCAGAGCATCAGTCCCATAGAATCCCACAATAACCGTCAGCAGAAACATACCGACACTCATAGTGATGTTTGAGGCAGCAGAGGGTATCCCAACAGAAAAAATCTTTCTTATATACTCTGGATTATACCTGAAGTTCCTGAAATCCAGCTTCACCCACGACCTCCCCGAGAATATGTGATACATGAGGTAGAGTAAACCCACTGACCTTGAGAAAACAGTCGCTATCGCCGCCCCCCTGACACCCCACCCGAAAGTGAAAATAAACAGGGGATCAAGTATCATATTCAGTACGGCAGAAAACCCCATAACCTTCATAGGAGTCGTCATATCCCCCTCACCTCTAAGTATGCTGTTTGCGACCATCGCAAGCAACATAAACACTGCGAAAAACAACAAAATATTTATGTAATCCACCGCAAGAGCCTTCAGGTTACCTGAAGCCCCAATCCAGTCAAACAACATGGGAGCCACAAAAAAACCACAGACACTCAGAGACACCCCCAGAAATCCGGCTGCGAGCAAGGCATGTTCTGCGGCATTATCTGCTTTT
The DNA here is from genome assembly GCA_965602195.1 of uncultured archaeon. Lineage (GTDB taxonomy): Archaea > Altiarchaeota > Altiarchaeia > IMC4 > QMZM01 > CBFCYF01. The sequence continues at coordinate 2,203 of CBFCYF010000100.1, forward strand.
CTATGCTCTTTAGCCCCTATGAACCGGGCTACAACAGACGTAGCGCCAATCCCAATCCCCGACCCAAGGGAAATAATCAGAAAAACAACCGGGAAGCTGATGCTGACAGCAGCCAGAGCCTCGGAGCTAATCCTGCCCACAAAAAACGCGTCAACTATATTAAACACGCTCTGAAGAAAGAAAGCAACAACCACAGGCGTGGAGGTCTTCAGGATTGTCCCCCAAATACCGCCTTCACTCAGATCCGCACCCATCTAAAGATAATCGAAACACCCAATAAAAAGCCCCTCCTAACTCACCCCTTACTCCCCATGAAAAGACTCACCGCAATACCTGTGACAAACGCCACCAGCGAATCAGAGATGAAATAAGCCACAGATAACAACTCATTAAATGAATCACCCCCCCAGACATGCCCCAGAAGCCCTGAAAGAATAACCACAACCACCAAAGCCACCAAACGATGCCTCATACCCTAATTGTAGTCACTGTAGCTCTGATAAATGAAGAAAAGAGCCGCCAACATAAACACAACAAGAAATAGTATACCAACTGTGACATTAGGGGCTGAAACAGTCTTCGATGAAATAACCCCGAACTCTGCAACAACAAGATAGGCGATCACCACACCCAGCTTCTTATCATCCTTCAGGGACTTCATCGAAATAATTTCCTTCGCAACAGGTTTCCTGGGTTTCTCTTTAGCTTCAACCTTCTTTCTCTTCTCCTCCTTAACTTCATGGGCCTCATCCTCTTCCCTGGCCTTATGGCGGATTTTCCTCAGAGAAGAGAAAGCTGCGTGTAATGCTATCATAAGTGCAATGAATCCCACAACCAAACCAACTCCTCCAAAGACCAGTGTGTCATTGGTGAGGCCGTCACTTCCTAATTTCACAGAAAATATGTGGAGAAACTGGTAGAATGCCAGCAACACAATAATGAGGAGAATGACCTTCTTCAGCACCAAAATAATGATATCCGTCAACTTATTTATCAATATGACTGTGAAATAAAGCAGGATAAGCAAAACAGACACTGCAAAAACGTCTCCCCCAACTGCTTCAGAGGGAAGACCCGCAGCGTAATCAACCAGGAATCCAGTAAAGTCGGCTTCAACCATCCTGTAACATAAATCAAATTACATCTATTTAAATCATAACTTAAAGTAAACGCCGTGCCAGCAGCCCGAGTAAGAAAATCAGAAATAATATAGCAACCAGATACAAAACCGGAGAATCCAGCCCCTCAAAGGCCTCCGATACCTCATCGTCTCCCAGATCATCATCCCCTATACAATCAGGGTCCGCACCTTTTGCACAATCAGGATCACACCGGCCGTCTGCAACACCATCACAGGAGCCGTCAGAAACCCCGGTCGTACAATCCTGCGGACAATAAATATAATTCTCTCCACTATCACACCTCCCATCAGGCCTGCATACTACCCTGAGATTTGAAGGCTTAGACGTGAATGAATTACCAAACCCGTCACCCACCACCGCCGCAGGGAAAGTAACCATCCCCACCTCCCTCACCTTAATGTGATAGCTTACCTGTACGGAATCTTTTGCAGGAACCCTGATATCCCAGCGGTAATAAGGTATCTCCTTAGCCTCATAATGAAACACCCTCACCTCTAATGGATCAATATAATCCACCTCCCACCTATGCTTCTCACTCACAACCACCCTAACATCATCATCCCCCCTATTATCAACCCTCAATGTAACCTCTATCTCATCGCCAACCTCGGCCTCCCCTGCATGCGATCTCTCCACCACCAGATCAGTTTCCCCGGCAGTAACGTTTACGATCTCCACTATCTCCTCCACATCCTCCGCCTCAGCACCCTCAGGTAAATCAGCAGGCGGATTATCCTCTAGAGGCTTTATAGCTGAAACCGTGATACAGCATATCAAAACCACCAAAACCGCAACATGTTTCACATCCCACACCTTCATCTTGGCACCCCCTCACACCCAACTATCTCATTATTTAAAGGACAGTTGCTTCTCTCCTGCGAGTAATGGTCGTTGGAGCAGCCATCATCAAGTTTCCTGCAGTAGCCATAACCGCACATCACCCAATCGCAGCCATCCACCGCCTCACAATTAACTTCATGACAGCCTACCACCCAGCAACTGTTGTTCAGAGGAGTTCCCCAGCAGCTGCCTCCGCTCCAAGAACATCCTGTATTGTTGCAGGAGGTAAAATCAGTCATCTCGGCACATGATGAGGGTGTTCCCCTGCAGCAATGGCGATCAGGGTCAGTGTGCACCCCCCCGCCACCGTTTCCAACAGTATCTACATAATGCCATTTAACGTCCCCGGGAAACCTTACGAGGTTGTAGCCATGGCCCTCTCCATTAACCGAAAACACATCATCTCTGCTGTAGCCCATCTTCCTCAGAATGGTTGTAAGAGCAAAAGAGTAATCCACACAGGTTCCGGTTGAAAGCTTGTTGATGCTTGCATGAGCTGGAGCGTCCACAACGCTGTCGCTGTTTTTTGTGTAATCAGTATCTGATTTCCAGTACCCCTCTTTACCCCACTTCCAGCACTTGATGGAGCATGAACCGAATTTCTTATACACACACCTGTGCCCGCCCATCTGGAAGTCAGGCGTCTGGCCGTCCGGGCCTGCGCAACTATCGTTGGTTCCCATATCCCACACACAGGGTCTGACATGGAAGTGGGAGCATCCACCGGGGCAGATATCATCATGGCCATAGCAGCACCATTCCCCATGGAAGTAACCCTGCATGTAAACAGCACTGGATTCAAGGCTTTTTATGCCATATAATCCAAGGCATTTCCTGAATGATGTGGGGTTATAGTCGACATCAATGCCTGAGTCGGTCCGGGCATAAGTGCATGCTGTTCTTTTGCCTGCACCCCTCTGTCCCACAAACCGCGTCCAGTACCCGGGGTCCTCACAGCAGGTTATGGCATCTGCCACAATATAATCAAGGTCCGGGTGGCAGACCTCAACTATTGCGCAGGAGTCGTCTTTGGTGTTCATACCGATTCTCGGGCCGTCATCTGTAGGCCAGTGATGGCTGCAGGGTGTGTCATGTGGGGCCCACTTTGCCCCGGTAGCGCACAGGCTGCACGGCGGACAGTAACTGCCGCCGCAGTCTACCCCTGTCTCATCCCCATTCTGCACCCCATCCTCACATGTCGCAGACACACATGCTCCATCCACACAGGTACCGTCGCAGATGTGGGTGACGCTCCTTATCTCACAGTCGTTGTCCACCACCTCAACGTAATACTCCACAAGATCCCTTATGCCGGTGCAGTGGTCTGTGGATGATGCTATTGTGCCCCTCACATCATAGTTTAATCCACCGTCCGGGTCCACGCACACGCATTCACCTCCCTCACAACCGTAAGGACAGTCATATTGTGCGATCACCGCTCTGCTTTCTCCCGGACAGTAGGCTTCTTCAAGATGAGAGGAGCTGGTACAATGATCAGAGAATATTCCACTCATCGACTCATCATCCCCCTCCACAGTCAAAAAAATCTGCGGAGTACTTGAACCCTGGAATGCATACATGCAGCCAATACTCACAGTATCAAATTCATAATATGATGGGTAATCTTCTCCGTAGCATGTCTGCTCAATACAGGGACCCATCTCCTCAATCTCAGGGCACTGGGGGCATAGCTCATAAACAAGCACTTCACCGTTAACCAGCAGACCATCCGCAATAAAAACATGGCCTGACTCTGTCTCGGCTATAACACCGAAGACGCTTTCATCACACGGGGGGGCACAGGTAGCCGAACAAGGTGAATCATCGCACTCACCCGTCTTATTTCCGTTAACCCATAACTCAACCCTAACCAGCAACTTAGGGTCGAATACGGCGGTGAACGTAACCTCATCGTCTGGGGTGGGTTTCGCAGGATGCTGCGTCAATGTCACATCACACACATCTCCTGTCCCGTCCCCGTCAGAATCCCTCTGGCGCCTGTTAGGCACCTTAGGGCAGTTATCCGTATCATCTGTTACTCCATCATTATCCGAGTCCTTCTGGTAACAATACCTTTTATTGCCCTGCTCGTCATAACCGCACGGCTTCCTTATCCCCTCACAATACCTGCAGCCTTTCTTCTTTGCATCCGCCTCGGTCATACACTCACATATGCGGGGACACTCATCTTCTTTACCTGGTTTTTTGATTGTTGAGGTTGTTTTATCGTCCTGCCCCTCTGGCGGACAATCACGCCCGGGCAGACAATCCAACACTGTGGTTGTGGTTTTTAGGATGGTAGTCTCAACACTTGTAGAGGTAACCGCAGTAAGCTTGTTGAATTGCCCGCATACAACCGCAACAAGCAGGAGAAAAATAAGCCCTGAAAACACATACCTTTGTTTAATCCCGCTCATGTTTACATATTAAACATACATCAAATAAAAAAAAGGATGGGTGAACCTCCACTGGTGAATCCAAAGGATTCACGAGAAACCCATTGAATGCTTCGCATTCAGGGGCTTTAAAATTTGCAAGGCAAATT
>CBFCYF010000101.1:0-6626 GCA_965602195.1 uncultured archaeon
GTTCAGTTCCCTGATTTTGTTCCCTAACTCCGCTGCCCTCTGTATTTCAGGACCCGGTGGCCCGGAGCCTAAAGCTGCACCAGCATCTCCTTCTCCGGGGTCTTCTGGGTTGCCGTTCAGATGCTCGTTGATTTTATTTTTAGCCCCCATAGTCGTATCTTCTTTGGTCTCAGAGCCTTTTGAGGTGGAGTCTAAGACTGTGGAGTCCGGTGGTGTGGTTTCATCTTCTGTGGTGTGGGGGTTTAGTCCTGAGATCGGGTAGAAGTATTTTTTCGTCAGCGTTGTGAATTCCTTGATGTCTTCCTGGTTTTCCGGTGACAGCGGCAATATCAGTGGGTTCAGTTCCCTGATTTTGTTCCCTAACTCCGCTGCCCTCTGTATTTCAGGACCCAGTGGCCTGGAACCTGAAGTTGCATCAACTTTTTCTTTTCCAGGGTCTAGGGATGAATCAAGTTTTTCCCTGATTTTTTCTCTGGCTTCCTTAATTTTAGTATTTGTGGTGATGTCGGATGCTGAGTGGGTGACATGTTTGGTTCCAGCTCCTGATTCATCTAAATTATCGGCCTTCTTCACACCCGTTGATGATTCCGTCTTCTTTTTTGCATCCTCAACCTTCCCGTTTCGCTCGTTTATCCTATCATTAACTTTTATTCGAGCCTGTGTAAGTGCACTGTCTTTCGTTGCCGGTTCTGTGGAATCATTTTCTCCTTCCGCAGATTCTTTTTTATTGTTTTTTGTTTTTCTTCTTGCTATAAAGAGGCCAGAAGCTGTCTTCAATCCTTCTAATCTTTCTATCTGATCCTCTACAAATTTTCTACCGGGTCTATAAAATGAGGTAATCAAAAGTTTCCCGTCATGTTCTATATGACTCGTGAATAGATCCAGATTCAGATCACCTATCTTCTCTACATAACAACACCATATGTTTGTTCTAGTGCTCGTATCCTTGTATCTATACACTATATCCGCACCCTCACGGTAATCTGTGGAGAGTTCAGTGTATGCCTCTAAATCAATTTCCGGGGGGAATTCCTCACGGTGGTCGTTAAATGCTTTCCTCCTCTTATTATCGCTGACCCATGCCCTCCCTCTTCTATCATCCGGGGTCTCCTGAAATTCCACCCATGTTCTTAAGTATCTATCTGACCCCCGCTCCTTAGAGAGACTACTCCCTCTTTTTTCAGACTGGATTTTATCTACTAAAACTGTTTTCAGCTCCGAGAAACTTTCTGCTTCTCTTAAACCTGGAGGTGGTTTTTCCACCACCTTCCTGTAAACAGCCTGTGTAGACTTATCTCTTTTTACCTGCCCTACCCCTATAACTGTCTTTCTTTTTGTCGGTGCATATCCTTTTATCTTAATCAATGTCTCTAGATGAAATAGTTCTCTGATCTCTCTTACGTTAGATTCCTCCGCTGTTAACAATCCCTTGGAGTTCTTCACTATACTTATTAACCTGCACTCCTCAGGTAACCCGTTTCTTGGAGGCTTGACAGCGACGATGTTGATGAAGTTTTCACCATATCCTAGTTTATCTGAGATTAGGATATATGTGTCTTCTCTGGATTCAATCTGGATTCCCAGGGTTTCTATTGATTTATTGAATCTGTTCATAAGCGTGGATAATGTGGAACCGTTGGATACGACCTCCTTCATTACAGTGATTAATTCATCTGCGTTGTAGAGCTCAGCCAGCGTCACAAAACTCTTCGTTGAAACATTTCTAAGCAAGCAAGCCACGGCAGCCATGTCTGTTCTGAACCTGATGTCGTTTTCAATCTCTTTAGGTGTAATCTTCATAACCCTATTCGGTTCATAGTATACTCCCATAAATCCCTTTAATTTATTTTTGAAAATCCGGTCACTGATGTTAATTTTCTGTTCAAATTCAGGGATTATTTCCTCTGCTTTTTTCCTCGGCATGTTCTCTAGCACAATCCGGGTGATTATATCCCCTTCATCTGTCTTTATCTTTTCATTGTGTAAGTCTCTTGCTTCATTGATGACGTCCTCGATCGGTGTTTCTCCTTTCATCAGCTTGATTATATCCTTAATCAGATCCTCGTCCAGTTCCTCTAACTCATCTACAGTTAGCGTGTCCTTACTTCGCATGTAATGTTCGCTGCTCTGGAAGAAGTCGCTGCCTTCGTATTTGATTCTGATATTTTCGTTGGATTTAGAAACAAGGTTATTCAATACTTCAATGAAAACCATCCAGTCAATACTCTTGTATTCCCTGTGGATTTCTTTATTTTCCTCTATATCAGCTAAATATCCACTTAACTTGCTTATTTCCTTGTTGATTTTGAGGACATCCAGATATACGCCTGATTCATCCTCCCTGTCTTTAAGGGTCTGCTTTAACTCACTTATTTCTTTATTGTATCCATTTATCTCATCCCTCCAGCCGTATATCTCCTCATCAGAGATATCCTGCAGGTTATCTGAGGCCTCACTGAGCTGGAATTTAAGGTTTTCCACATCCTTTTTAAACTCAGGTGATCTTTCTCGTGCATCATCCAGTTCTTTAACGTATCGGTTTTTGACGTCTCTAAATAACCCATTTAATTTCTCATCACGCCCGAGCTTGATTAATTCTATCTTAATTCTTTTTTCGTTTAATTCATCTAGGTTCAATTTAGTGAAAGCCTTGTAGGATTCTAGTTTCCTTATCTTAGGTCTTCCCCTGGCAATATCACATAAATATCTTGTAAAAACAGTTAAATTCAGGTTGCAGTATTCTTCATTAACCCTATAGATTCTGGTGAATCTATTTAATCTATCTTCAAGACTATGGATTCGTTTTATTTGAGTTTCAATTATCTTGTTCTCGTGTTCTAAAGGGGTTTCTTCTGAAAGGTTTTCTGCTTGTTCACTTAATTTTTCAATCCTTTCTTTATACTCTTTAAGGGATTCTTCAGTTATCTTCTCCAGGGTCTCCAGGTTTCCAGCTAACACATCTTCTACATTAATCTCCTTCATATCCTCCCCTAAAGCATTAATTTTTGTTTCCAGGGTTCCATGGTCTTTAATTACCTCCTCCTCTGGTTGTTTTTCCTCCTTGTGTCCTCTAAACCAACCTTTCTTCTTTTTCTTTGGCATAACCATCAGGATTGGAAGTACTCCTATTCCACCTTTATTTTCTTTAATCTTCTTCCTATCCTTTCTCAGTTGTTTGTGGCTGATTACTGGAGGTCCTGGTTTTCTCGGAGTTCCTTTTTTAGTCGCTACTATGCCTGTGAATAGTTTTTCACCTGCTTTAGTATCAAATATTTTTTTAGTTTCTATCGTAAATCCGGTGTCTTCAAGCATAATCCTCCATTCATCCGGGGAGCGTATGTTATGTATAACAGCCTCGCTTATCGCAATATTGTCTTCATCCATCTGTTTCACATCTTCCAGATGCTTTAGTGATTTATTGCGGCTTTCAGGCGATTCCGCTTCCAGATAATCCTCCAGGATGCTGTTTGCGTTATACTCGTTGGGTATATCCCATCCATCGAACATGCCCAGCGTTCTTTCATTGAATAATTTTTTAAATTCATTAAGTTTCTTCTTCCTTTCCACACCCTCTTTTTCCCCTATGATCGTCAAGGCTGCGTTAGTCAGCGTCAGACGTGCTTTAAATATCCTGAGGTCTTCCTTATATTCCTGCGTTATAGCTGATTCAGGATGCTCGAAGATAACTACTGCTTTACCGTTTGGTTTCAGGCTCATGTTGATTTCGTTGAATCCTTTCTTTGGGTTTGGCAGATGCTCAATTACACGTGTTGCGGTTATGGCTGCTGTCTCTGGTTTCAGCGGTAAATGCTCGCCATCCACTATGGCAGACTCTAATCCCTCTTCTGAGGCTTTTTTTGCAGCATCGTCGGATATATCCATAACTACTGCCCGCCCCACGTATCCTTCCTTTCTAAGTTCCTCTATGATTCCGTTAAACCCTTCCCCTGAGCCGCCCCCGACATCTATGATTGTTCCCCCATCATCAATACCTGACAGATTTTCTTTGACGAAATCCTTCAACTCCGGGTCTTCACTGAAGGATGATGTTAAGTCCCCACTAGTATAAACTTGGTTATATGTTCCCGCAACATTCTTCTTCACCTTCTCTGGGCTGATTTCTTTTCCAGGATCTTCGACGGATTTTTCTTTTTCATATGTCTTCTTCAGTGTTCCCTCGAATTCCATTGACCTGATTTTTTCTATGGAATAACCCCTCTTCATGAGAAATTCTTTAATCTCGTCTACGTCATCTTCTTTGTGAGATAGGTTCTCAAATAAACCCGTTGTTTTTCTGGGAGGTTCCTGTTCAGGTATCCCCTTCCCTCCCTGGCTCTCCCATGTAATGCGATATAATTCCTCTACTTTCATAGGGCCGCGGTTGATTGCCACTATAACTGTTTCCTCCGGTAGATGTTCTCTGAGATACCTAACTTGTTCTTCATAATCTGGTATGCTGGCATCATATTGTTTCTTTTCCCTTTTCTCTTCTCCGGTTTCATGCTGTGGTCTTCTGGGGGTGGCGGCGAAGAGGGTTCCCACCCCCTCGGAGCTGAGCACCTCCCTGATGAGTCTGTTGCCTCCAGCCCGGATGACGTGGACATTAATCCCTGTTTCAGCCACATCAATAGAATTCTCCACTTTAGGGATCATCCCCCCATTTATCACCTCCCCACGGATTAACTCATTAGCCAGATTCCGATTCAACTCCGAGATCCTATGTCCTTCCTCATCCAGAATTCCCTCCGTGTTAGTGAGCATAAATAATTTATCTGCTCCGAGATTCTGGGCTACTGTTCTTGCAGCGTCATCTGCGTTAATATTGCATGGGATGCCCTTACTGCTGTAGCCTACAGAGGAAAGAATAGGGATATAACCTTCATCTATCGCCTTATGTATCTCATCTGCGTTTACCTGCTCCGCCTCCCCCACATACCCCAGATCAACCTTATTTTTTTTCTTCGTCGCCGTGAGCACATTATTTTCTCTGCCAGTAATCCCCTTCGCGTTTCCTCCGTACTCATTGATTTTATCTGCGACCCGCAGGTTTACCTCCTCATTCAACACCCTCTCCACGACTCCGATGATATTTCTGCCGGTAACCCTGCGACCTCCAATTTTACGGGTTTTTATTTTCTCGTGGATGGTCAGCCAGCTGCCTGTTTTCTGGATAATATAATCTTTCCTGTCATCTTTATCTCTTATCTCCCATCCGCCCTCTATTTTGTTAAGGGCGGCATCTTCAGAGAGATTTAATCTATTCATCAATCCCTCAGGGATATTATCCTCCCTTAACTCATCCTCTATCTCTATTGCACCTGCATCTGGGGCTATATCAAATAACCTCTCTCCCTTCTCTATGGCTTTGTCGATCTGGGGGCCTCCTCCGTGCAGGATTATGATCTTCATACCCAGTTTATGCAGTAAAACCACATCCCGGGCTATGGAGTTCATCACCTCCTCTTTTTGTACTGCGTCTCCTCCGACCTTTATCACAAACAGCTTCCCCTGGAATTCCCTTATATACCTTGGGGCATCCCCCTGCCGTACCAGGGCTTCAATCAACTTTCTTTCTTCTTCGTCTACAGGCTTCCATATATCTGTTATCTCGTCGATGAGGCTGCTTTTCACCTCCCTTATATTCATCTCTGGAATATCGTCTCTTCTCAGATTAAATCCCTGGTCAAGTCTTGTTAATGGTGTGGAGGCGCTGATCTTCTTAAAATATCCTTCTGTTGTGTCTTTACCCGGCACCAACCACTTCATCCTCCCCCACTTATTCTTGATGTACTGGGAGGCAATCCATACCAGCCCGGAGCCGACTCCCCTATAGTCGCCTCCCTGGTATTCACTGTATCTGCTGTCAATCTGGATGTGTGTGATCACTGCCTTGGTTTTCGACATAAATCCTTTGCGTAGGGTGATGTGGCCGATCAACTCCATATCCCTGTCCGGGTCACGGATGGTTACCTCCATCCTTCTGAAGACGCCTTTAGCCTCGGATTCATCAAGCTCAAATACAAAATCTTTCCCATCCACTGTAGTATATCTTGTTGTTTTCTCTCTGAGGAGTTCGCTTATATTGAATGCTGGTTGATTTGCCTCAGGTTTTCCTTCTGCAGTATCTGATGGCGACATACTCTCTGCTGTTGGCTTATTCAGTATCGCTTTCACTAACCCTCGTCCTTCATCAGGGGCCTCATATGCTTGCGTATGATCTGCTCTATCAATCAGCCCCCGGTTTCTTAGATTAATTAGACTTTCAGAAATCACTCTTGGGTCTACATCAGTTTCTTTAAAAATTTCACTTAATTCTTTAGCGGATTTTGGAGCCCCAAATATTGTGCTTAATACCTTAACGTCGTTATCGGTTAGTCTGGATTTTATTTTCTCCGTTATCGCCTTCCTGATCAGACTCCCAACTCTTTTCTGCAGATCCTTGTTTTCCGGCTCTTCATATAGCTGCGTTATCATCCCCCTATTATTGCCCTTTACATCCTCCACCGCCTTTTTCAGTTGCTCTGGCTCGTATAACAAGAGGTCTGGGTTTATCTCGGGATCCAGCGTTGTCTCTGCGATGAGGAATCCTGCATTCTCCATAACTGGTTCTATCCCTGTTATAAACT
>CBFCYF010000102.1:0-6533 GCA_965602195.1 uncultured archaeon
CTTTGCTGAATCTGCACGCAACGAAAATAGATCTTTCGTTCGCGTACCCCACAGTCTTAGTGTGGAGTTGTTTGATTTAATCATCGTCGTAGACTGAAGATGCCGGATGAAGAGAAAAACAGCAACTATCTCTTATTCTTTTCTTCCATATCATTTATGTTGTTTCTATTTTAGACAGAGGCAGAGTATGGAAAAACCAGGGAAGAAAGGTCAGGGAGCAATGGAACACCTGATGATCTACGTGTGGGCTGTCCTCGTTGTCATGCTGCTGGGGATAGCCATGTGGAAGATAGGAGTGTTTAATCCGAAAATCACCACAGGGTTCAGTGAATTCAGGTCAGTTGAGCCGATAGACCACACAAGCCCCGGCGCCGGAAATCTGGACATAGTTTTTATGAACGCTGTCGGATGCAGTATTAACATGAACGTTACTGTGGCCAGTGGAGGAGATTCAGGTAAACAGGCTACCTCAGAAGGTAATGTAAATGCCCAGGTATCAGCCGGCGACGCAACCACATTTAATTTCGCAGGAGGAACTCTAAGTACTGTCTGTCAAACAGGCGCAAACAGCTACGATATCATCCTGAACGTCAACTACCACAACCAACTTACTGGTTTAAGGCACACCGATTCAGGGAGAATCTGGGGCCCCTGCTAAAAGACCACAGGACGCTACAACCCCCCGTTTTTATAATCCAGCCATGATTACCTACCCCAACCCAAAAAAAAATATTATTTATTCTCTGAAAACCCTGTTTTTATTATAAATTCAGCAGAAAATACTGCAGATGAATGCTAATGCCGGATTTATAAGCTACATGCGAGATTCAGCTTTGCTGAATCTGCACGCAACGAAAATAGATCTTTCGTTCGCGTACCCCACAGTTTAATGTGGGGTTGCTTGATTTAATCAGATTGAAGATGCCAGATGAAGAGAAAATCAGGAGGGAGGGAATCAGATTACTGGAGGAATACTCGGTGATGCTCAAAGACATCCCTGAAGGAGAGGAAACCCACTACGTCACAGAACTGAGGAACAAGATGAGAGACGACGGAAAACCAGTTAAAAAAAAAGAGTTCAGAGATAAACTCAGGAGAATCGCCCCACGGTGGGAGGAAAACTACATCGTAGCCGAAAAAGGCAGGTAAATTATTTAAAAAAAAATGGATGCTGTTATTTTAGCCGGCGGAGAGGGGACAAGACTAAGGCCTCTGACATCCACCCGGCCTAAACCCATGCTCCCAGTAGCAGGCAAACCCATCATAGAATGGACCCTAAAGGCCCTAACGAAAAACGATTTCGATAAAATAGTGTTTGTGGTAGGCTACGGTAAAGACAAAATCACCCAATATTTCGGAGAGGAAATCCAGGGCACAGAAATCAAATACGTCGAACAGAAAGAACAACTGGGGACCGCCCACGCCGTATCCCTTGTTAAAGACTATGTAGATGAAGAATTCCTCCTCATAAACGGAGACCTTATAGTCTCAGAAGAACTTATAACACACTTTCTAGGAGACTCAAAGACAACAAACGCAGAAAACAGCATCGCATTAGCGGAAGTCAAGGAACCCTCAGAGTACGGCATAGTGAATCTAAAGGGAGATAAAGTAACAGACATCATCGAAAAACCCGAAGAATCCAGGAGCAAGCTGGCTAACGCCGGAATCTACCTATTCAACTCAGATATCTTCGATACAATAAAGAATATCAAGAAATCAAGCAGACATGAATATGAGATCACAGACGCCATAAAAATCCTGATAAAAGAAGGCAGGATATCAGGGTTCCGATGCCATGGGAACTGGATAGACATAGGCAGACCATGGGACCTCCTGTATGCCAATGAGACCCTGATCAGGGATATGAAGGAGGAGATAGACAAAGACGCCGAGGTAGAGGAATATGCGACCATAAAAGGCCCCGTCCGGATAGGAAAAAACACCGTGATAAGATCAGGCTCCTACATCCAAGGCCCCTGCCACATAGGAGACAACTGCATCATAGGCCCCAACTGTTTTATCAGGCCATTCACCTCAATAAACAACGGTTGTGGGGTGGGAAACGCCGTGGAAATCAAGAACTCCATAATAATGCAGAACACAAGCATCGGGCACCTGAGCTATGTAGGAGACTCCATAATCGGAGAAAACTGTAATTTCGGGGCTGGAACAAAAATCGCAAATTTAAGGGTGGATGATGCAGAGGTGAAAGTAGAGGTCAAAGAGAAACTCACCAGCTCCGGCAGAAGGAAACTAGGGTGCCTGATGGGTGACAACGTGAAGACAGGGATTAATGTCTCCATAATGCCCGGAAGAGCAATCTACCCCAACGCCTATGTTGCGGCAGCAAGTGTAGTCAGGAACACAATCTACAGCGACACAAACTTATAATTTAGGTTGCCTCCTCCTCCTAATCAGCATCCTAACAAGAAGTGCCAACAGCGGGAGGATGATGATGAGGGCGACAAGTGCCTCTACGAGCAGTATGATCAAGTCGTCATTCTGGGCTTTCTTAATTTTCTCCAGCAGTAAATCGCATCCGAGTCTCCCATCCATATACTCCAACTCCACGTACAGAGCCTTAGCCGTCTCAGTGCAGTTGGTGGCTTTGTCATAATCCTTAGAGTATAGATACTGCTCTGCTTTACCTACATATTCCTCCGCCTTAACGAATTTCTGTGCCTTACCTATAAAGGAATTACATTTCCCAACATCACCTGAGGAGTTAAGTCCCTCATATATAGCTCTTGCCATTTCACCGTAGTGGACGGCATGCCCGTAAGAAGCAGAAGCAACGTATCCCTGAGCATCTAAGTAATATCTGTCGGCCTCCATAAAATCCCGGGACCTCCCTATCAGTAAGTCACATTTCACTATACCTGCGGTGGAATTAACAAGCCTGTAAACATCCTTGGCGAGTTCCGCATATTGGGTGGCGTTCTCATATTTTTTGAGTTCATAGAATCCTTCACCCGTATTATAAAGGTTGTCTCCCTCCCCCCGGTATTTATCATTAATCTTCCGCAGCAGGGAGCCACACCGCATAGACCCCCTGCCGTTAGATATTTCGATGAACATACCTAATGCGTCGTTCGCCATTGCCCGCGCATCCCCGAGGTCTCCGGCATCAAATTTTTCTTCAGCCTTGTTACATAACTCATTAGCGGTCCTGTTTTTTTTATCGGTGTCATTATCAGTATCATTGCAGTGTATAAGGATGGCGTCACATTGTATGATGCCTGTGAAATCATCTATCTCACGGAATATCTCCCTGGCCTTCGTCGCATATTTAATAGCATCCTTACACCTGCTCTTCATGAAGAAATCCCTCGCCGTCGAATAGTATCCGGTGCCCTCCCTATGCTTCACATAATCCGGGTTTACCCTGAAACGATAGAGATTTTTGTAGGTACTGACAAAGATATCCTCCCACTCATTTTCAGCTAGAGATGAGATATGTATCTTCTTCACGGGCTCATCTAGACTGTGTTCCCACTCAATATTGCCTTCACCGTCCAGCTCGTATATGGTAACATCCTCAAGAAGCAGCATTTCATCGGTCTTGTATCTGTCCAGGTTCATGGCGGATATATCTGAGGGGTCTGCCATCTTCTTAGACCATATCAATGATCCGTCGTTTTTGAGGATATACATCTCATCTGTTATATCCAACCCTATTATCTCCAAGCCAGGATCGTTGGTGACATCAGCTGCGTGCACGTTAATGACTCTGTTGCCGGTTGGATACTCCCATTTCACGGTGTTGTCGTCGATAACAGTTATCCCGTCAAAGGAAGCAGCTATTATCTCATCCCGGGTATCCAGGTCTATGTCTGCGATATATATATCCCACACGCTTCCCGGCAGAGTATACTTGTTTTTTATATTTTTGTTTACGTCAAAGACGTAGATGTTTCCCTCCAGGGAGGATGCTATTATCTCATCCACACCATCTTTGTCTAGGTCCCAGGCGATAACCCTGGTGATTAAATCCCCTAACTCATACTCCCACTTCAATTCAATCTTATCTATGTTCACTACCCACTCCCTTTCGGTGAAATAA
Organism: uncultured archaeon; assembly: GCA_965602195.1. Taxonomy (GTDB): domain Archaea; phylum Altiarchaeota; class Altiarchaeia; order IMC4; family QMZM01; genus CBFCYF01. The sequence goes on from CBFCYF010000102.1 coordinate 4,067, forward strand.
AGCCTTTGGACATTCACTGATGTCCCTTTGATATCTGAGCCGGCTATGACGTCCAGGTCCCCGTCCCGGTCCACATCCGCAGGATAGAAGATGTTGAATCTCTCGTCCGCGTGCCTGTATTTGTATATGATTCCATATTTATCCAGCCACAGTTTATACTGCAGGTATCCCTCATCGTCGTAGCAGTAGAGATGACTTCTAGTACCTGAATATACCGCAAGATATATCTCCTTTACGCCGTCACCGTCCAAGTCTAATGTGTAGATATCATCTGCTGCCAGAGGAACCTTCCATTCCAGGATTATTGGGGGATAGGTCTGCGCACAGACATCGACTGCAAGTATCACCAAAATCAAGGCTATGAACAGTTTTTTCATTTTAAAATTTTTTAGGCAATATCTATTCCTTATGCTATGACTTCTGCCATATTTTTTTTCTGCCCATCACATCAACGTACTGTATCTCATCTCCCTGGGAGAGACTTCCTTTAAGGTCACCTGGTATCTCTAATTCAAATGTTTCATAGGTGCTCATGTCCATGAGCTGGATTTTGTCGCCGAGCACATTCAATACCTGTGCTGTCTCCTTGTTTATTATGGGAATCTCCACTTTCTGGTCTACGGGCCCCATGAGGCTTCTCTTCTGACCGTCAAAGATTCCCACAGCATCAACCTTGGCTTTCATGCCTCCGTGCTTGCCGGGTTTGGACCGGGTGATGCCTATGACCTTACATGGCACATCATCTATCAAGACGTATCTCCCCTTCTTCAGATCCTTAATATTACCCATCTCCTTGCTCATTTTCGATTCCAGTAATTTAATTTGATTTGCAGATAATAAAGTATGAGATATTCTTCCTTAAATCCCATATATGCCTTATTATTTCATATCACCTCAAAATCCGAAGAAAGCGAAGAATGCTTTTTTAGATTCCGTGAGAAAATATTATTAGTTTAGGTTAATTATTTGAAGATAAAATATGGGGGTGGAAATCAAGGTTAATCTATAAGCAAATTGCTTTGTAATTTGCTGTATCCTTGGGGGTTTATAATGAACGTATTGGATTCATCCGGGTTGATCGACATTCTTTATCAATGGTTAGGTGGACTTGGGGGGAGCGTCATTTTTATCCTGACAGTCTGTCTGGTTACATCATTTCTCGTAGCTGAGTTGTTCCATAGATTAAGACTTCCGCGGATAGTGGGGCAGATCGTTGCGGGTATCATCCTGGGGTTCCCCCTGTGGAGAGATCTGTTGTTTACAGGTGATGTCGTGGGATACATCTCCATCCTGTCGGAATTAGGCATCATATTCCTCCTTCTGCTGGCCGGGTTGGAAATCGATTACGTAAAGTTGAGGAAGGCGTCAAAAGATATCGCTCTGGTGGCAGTATTCTCAGCTGTCGTTCCCTTCATTCTCGGATTTATGGTGATGAAATTTTTGGGTTATGGAGATATACCTGCACTGATTATCGGGGCAGCTTTATCTATAACAGCTGAGGGAACAAAAACAGCGGTACTCACAGAGTTCAATGTCTTAAAGACCAGGCTTGGAACAATTATGCTGGGGGCGGGAGCACTGGATGATATATTTGAGATAATTTTTATAGCCGCGGTTATAGCTCTCGCACATGGAAGCGGCATCCTCGAAATAATTTTATTTCCCCTCAAGCTAGCCCTTTTTTTTCTGCTGTCATTTCTGATGTTTAAAATCCTTCCGATGATCCTGAGGTATGTACAAAAGGAAAAAACGGAGATCAATATGTTCACCACCACCGTTATTTTTGCCCTGGTTATAGCGCTTTTCTCAGAGAGTCTTGATTTAAGCCCCATCGTAGGCGCACTTATCGCGGGATTGATCATTCAGGTATCTATCAAGGATAAAATCTATCTGAGGGAGATCGTTGAAAACCTGAAGATGATAACCTTCGGTTTGATTGTGCCCTTCTTCTTTATTTTCATAGGTCTGCATTTTGATGTTCAGGCTATTTTCTTGGATCCCATACTCCTGCTGTTGATTTTAATTGTAGCAACTGCTGGGAAGATTCTTGGATCTATGATTTTGACATTCTTCTCAAGGTTCAATCTAAGGCAAGCAACCCTGATCGGGTGGGGGATGAACTCCAGGGGAACCACGGAACTTATCATTGCTGAGATCGCCAGAAGCAGTGGTTTGATCCCAATCGAGGTATTCTCGGCGGTAGTTATCATGGCGATACTCACAACCCTGGCGTTCCCAATCGTACTGAAACACGAGATAGAGAGATACCCCCTGATAATGGAATAGAAATCAATACCTATAGACCTGCAAAGATATCCTCTTTCGGGTATATCTCTATACCCTTGTCTGTTATTTTGTAAGGTACGGGCGTCATTATATGGTTAGAGCATCTAAGCTTTACTATCTCAATTGCTCTTTCCCTGGCCAACCCCTCTCTCAGAGTGTATAGGATGATGACACCATCTGT
>CBFCYF010000103.1:0-6507 GCA_965602195.1 uncultured archaeon
GAAGCGAATCATACAAGTGTAGAGGTGAAAACATATAGAAGTTCCTCTTATTCAGACACAGATAAATTCTTCGACAGAAATCAGACGGTCTATGTAGAAGCGAATGCCACCGACCAATGTGGAGGAGATGTCACAGATGCTACTGTAACAGTGAACTTCACAATAAACAGTAATCTGGAGAAATCAATAACATTGACTTATCACTCCGGACCCTCGTACAGAGGAAACTGGACCACTAATTCAACCCAGCCGGTGGGGGTGTATAATGTAACCGTAAGGGCTAACAACTCCGCCGGCTCTAAAACCGGAAGCAACAGCCTCCACCTTTATTCCGGAGAGAACGTCTCCGCCTACCACATGGACTGGAGCGATGATGGAGTGAATGAATCCATTATGGAAAACAAGCACCTGATCACGGTATTTAATGAAACAAATAACACCGATAAATTAATCCTTTACCTGGGGCAGAAGGACATGAATGTTTCATACACCTTCGGCGGCATCTCAGATACCAATTCCCTTGGTAGGGGTGAGGTCACAACAACCGATATGATTGGTATCTCAGTTCAAAGCTTTTCATTTAGCTCGGAGGGGGAGAATCAGGCATCTGCTGATTTGGAGATGAAGGTTGATTTAACTTATTCCCCCCCCGTTACTGTCCTCGGTCCGGAGAGTTTCGAGGGTTCTTTCCCTCCTACAGGCTGGAGTACAATAGAGTCTGGAGCGACCCAGCATTGGAAGTTAGTAACGAATGGAGTCCCGTGGGCTGCACCCTATGGCTCGCAGTATGCTTTTGTTAATTTCGATCCTAGCAACACCCAGGATGAGTGGCTTATTACACCCCCCCTAAACCTCAGCAACTACGAAAATTGTAAGGTGACATATCACCTACATAAAGCCTCTAATTATGATGAATACATTTACGTTAAACTTTCGACAGATAATGGGAGTAGCTGGCCTATCACCCTAGCTACTTACTATCATGTGGCTCTTGATTGGGAGCAACAAACAAATAACCTCACAGCCGCTGAAGGTGAGTCAACTGTGAAAATTGCGTTCCAATATTATACGGCGATTCAAGATCAGAATAGTGTGGGGCTGGATTATGTTTCAGTGAATTGTACGGAAGTTCCAGGAGTCAACACCGTCTTCAACCTCTCCGTCCAGATGCGAACTGAAGACGTAGATTACCTGGTTTATAAAGTTTATAACTTCGGTCAGAATATTTCCAATATCTCCGATATTTTTTCTGACATTTCCGGGACTTTAGGCTCTTCAGTCTCGGATGACCGCTATCACCTGGAAGAGGGAACAGACGCCTTAGTAACTTCATTAACAGCAGACCAGTGGAATAACTATGCAAACTCAAATTATTCTTTGATTTACGATAATTCTTATTCAGAAGATTCTGTTAATGACAATGTTATAGCATGGATACGGTTCAATGAAACAGAGAACATCACATTCCAGGATGTCGGCTTGTGGGATGACTCTTCAGGGAGGGAAGGATTTAGGATAAGATATAACATAACTAATGCGACAGCAACGGATGAAGTTAACTATATCCTCGCTTTCACTGAGGGGGGTTGGTCGACTATAGGTAAGTGGATGTCCACAATTGAGGGGGGTAACTTCCCAACAGTGAACTTTATGACTGTTCCACCTCAAGGACCCTCTGACGTAGTGGTAACGTCCTGTAGAAATTCAAGTTACTCTGAGATAGATAGATTCTTCGACAGACAACAGGTAATTTATGTGGAAGTGAATGCCACCGATTCCTATGGAGACGATATTACAGATGCCACGGTAGCGGTGAACTTCACCATAAACAGCAATGTAGAGAAAACACTGGCCCTGGATTATCACTCCGGGCCCTCATATAGAGGAAACTGGACCACCAATTCAACCTCCTCAGTTGGAGTGTACAACATCACCGCCTATGCTAACAACTCTTATGGAAACGTCACTGGGAGCAATGCCATGCACCTCTACTCCGGGGAGAATGTCTCTGCTTACACTATGGACTACAACACAGATGGTGTGAACGAATCCGTAATGGAGAACAAGCACCTGATAGTTGCGTTCAATGAGACAGCTAATGCAAATAAATTAATTCTTTACCTGGAACAGAAAGATACGAATGTTAGTTATACCTTTGGAAGCACTTCTGATACGGATTCGATAGGGAGAGGAGAGGTTACAACAACCAATATGAAGAATATCACAGTTCAAAGCTTTTCATTTAGCTCGGAGGGGGAGAATCAGGCGTCTGCTGATTTGGAGATGAAAGTTAATTTAACTGATCCGCCCCCAGTCACTGTCTTCGGTCCGGAGAGCTTCGAGGATTCTTTCCCTCCTGCAGACTGGAGTGTAATAGAGTCTGGAGCAACCCAGCATTGGGGATCCGCAACGAATGGGGTCCCACTTACCTCACCCTATGGCACAGAGTATGCTTATATTAGTTTCGATGCTAGCTCCACCCAGGATGAGTGGCTTATTACACCCCCTATAGACCTCAGCAACTACGAAAATTGTAACGTGACATATCACCTAAAGAAAACCTCTAGTTATGATGAATACATTTACGTCAAACTTTCGACGGATAATGGGAGTAGCTGGCCTATCACCCTAGCTACTTACTATCATGTGGCTCTTGATTGGGAGCAACAAACAGATAACCTCACAGCTGCTGAAGGGGAGCCGACTGTGAAAATTGCGTTCCAATATTATACGGCGGTTGAAGATCAGAATGCTGTGGGGCTGGATTATGTTTCAGTGGATTGTACTGAAGTTTCAGAAGTCAACACCGTTTTCAATCTCTCCGTCCAGATGCGAACCCAGGACGTTGATTACCTGCTTTACAGATTACATAACTTCGATTCCAGTATTGGTAACGTCAGCGACATCTGGTCTGACCTCGCAGGAACCCTTGGCTCCTCAGTCTCAGACGATAGATACCATCTTGAAAACGGAACCGACGGGATGGTAACCGACCTGACAGCCGGCCAGTGGAATAACTACATGAATTCCAATTACTCCCTGATTTATGACAACGATAATGTTATAGCCTGGGTAAGGTTCAATGAAACAGCGAACATAACCTTCCAGGATGCCGGATTATGGAATTCATCCGCAGAGGGTTTGAGGATAAGGTATAACACAACTAATGCCACGGCAGCGGATGAGGTTAACTATATCCTTGCTTTCACGATAGGGGGCTATAACGCGATAGATTACTGGATGGGTAACATAAGCCAAGAACAATTCCCGGACCCTAATTTCATGACCGTCCCACCACCTGTAATCTCGACTCCCTGCCCAGGTAATAACTCCATTGTAAGTGGTGGAAATAAATCCCTGACCTTCGGGGTTTCAACGGACGATACAGCGGAATGCAGATACTCCACCCAGCCAGGGCAGGCGTTCTCATCCATGACTCCGTTCACGAACACGGATTCCACCAGTCACAATTCCTCTCTAACAAACCTGACAGACGGTTCTTCCAACAACTATTACATTAAATGCAACGATACCGCGGGTAATGTAAACACCGGAGATTACCTCATCCACTTCAATGTCTCAGCAAGCTGGTGGTGGGATGGTGCTGATTCCTGGGATTCTTATTTTGGGGATAACTGGACTGGAATCGCTGAATCAAATAATGTGAATATTGGAAGTGATATTAATTTAAGTGTCGGTTGGTCTTATTCTGCTTATAACAACTGGTCATACAGAAAAAACATCTCCATCTCAAACACTGTTGAAAATTTAACAAATTACCCGGTAAAAATAGTTCATAATTTCTCAACAGAGTATTCAGCAGGAAAAATCAACACAACCTGCAAAGACATCAGGTTCACTTACTATGATGCAACCGCAGATTCAGAAACAGAAATTCCTTTCTGGTTGGAAACCTGTAATCTCTCAAGTTCTGACAACATGACTGCCTGGGTTAATGTAACCTTCCTTGAAAACAACACAAACACAACAATCTATATCTACTATGGTAACCCTTCTGCAAGCAGTATGAGCAATGGAACAAATACCTTCATATTCTATGGGGGATTCGATGACCGACCAACTGGCGAGAACCCACCATCCGGGTGGGGAGAAGTTGAGGGTGACCAGGGAGATTTCACCGTTAATGAAACATACAATCGCGGTGGACCGAGCACAAAATCTGCCGAGTTACATCAAACAGGAGCAATCAGTACATACAGGGCAATCACGGGAATAGATACCCAGACAGGTAATTTTTGTTGTGAGTTCTATGGCATGGCCAATCAAACAGATAAGAAAATGTATCAGCGAATGACAGATGAAGCTGCCACACAAGTATTAGTTACCTTAGCTTTTAAAGAAGATGGGCAGATTGGGTATTATAGCGGTACATGGAATGATTTAATGGCTTATTCTGCTAACACCTGGTATAAATTTAAGATTTACAACCTTGATTTCACAAATTATCAATACGATATAGATATAAACAATGTGAATAAAAAAACTGATGCTGGGTTTGAACAAAGTCATTCCCAGATAACCAACATAACATTTCAGGGGAATAACGCTTATCCAGGAGCGAAGTCTTACTACGATGACCTTAGAGTCCGCAAATATGTCTCGCCTGAGCCGAGTGTTTCTTTAGGCGGTGAAGAAACAAAAACCGCCTCCGGGAATCTAACCTCCACTGCAATAACCCCCTCCTCATTAGCAAGTTGGGACAAATTCTATGCGAATGACAGCATTTCTGCTTCTGGAACCAACATATCCTATGCCATTCTTAATGCAACCGACAACTCCACGAAATGCTCGATAACAGAATCACAGGCAGGCTCCGGTTACGATATTTCCAGCTGTGCCTCTGGATTGTCTTCCATTAGATTGTTTGCGAATTTAACAACATCAAATACCTCCAACAGCCCTATACTATCTGACTGGAATGTTTCATGGACAACAGGGGGTGACACAACCCCGCCGACCATAAACCTGGAGGCTCCGCTGAACAAGTCAGGGGATGCGGATGGCAGCGTAATCTTCAGGTTTAATGTCTCGGATGCGTCGTCTGGGGTTGCGAACTGCTCCCTGATATTTAATGGGGTGGTGAATCAGACTAATTCCTCGATAACAGAGTATGCGACACAGAATTTCACGTTAACTGGTTTAGGGGTTGGCAGGTATAATTGGAGCGTAAACTGCACCGACGATTCCTCAGGCGCAAACCAGGGCGCATCCCCAGTCCATTACCTAAACGTTATCCTGGCAACAGAGTTCACTGGCTCCTTAACAACTGACCTGTCAACCGTTGATGTATCCAGCATCACTAACCTGGTGCTGGAGACGGCATGGGGTAGAATTAACTACAGTGAAGCAGTCAACTTAAGCGGCGGAGTCGATGTAGACGAGCATCTCGGCATCACATACAACCTGGTTGATATGAACTCAACCGCACTATCTCAGCTGAATAAATCCGCAACCATCTCCCTCTATAACCTAACGTATTCCTCTAACCCGGTTATGCTGCGGGATGGGGATTTATGTCCGGGCTCCATATGCTCGTTCATCAGCTACAACAAAAACCTAAGCTTTAATGTAACTCACTTCACCGGCTACTCCTCCTCTGCAAACAGCAACCTGACGATCTGGGATGACACGGACCCGGAGGGGGGAAGCCAGACTAAATACATAAACGAGCAAATCAACTTCTATGCGAACTACACCAACAAAACCTCCGGGGAATCAATCAACGGCACAGGAGTCTACTGCAACATCTCCTTCAATCTCTCCGGCGGCTGGACGTCCTGGGAGACCATGAATTTCAGTTCCACAAGCCTGCTTTATGAATACAACAGAAGCTTTACGGAGAGCGGAATCTTCAATTATAATGTATCATGTAATGGTTCAGCTCTAGGCTACGAACCCGTGGAAGCGAACGATACAGTGAACATAACCCCTGAGACAACACCACCCTCTGTAACGAACATAATCATAACACCGCAAAAAGTTTTAAATGGCACCGTATTAGAGATTAATGCGACTGTAACCGATAGCTCTAATGTTTCTGCTGTCAGAGCCGAGATTTATTATCCGAACGGAACCTTATGGCAGAATCTAACCATGAGCAATGAAACAGCAGACGTCTATAACGTTTCTGTTGTATCCCAATTCTATCCGCATGGAACCTATAACGTAACAATCCGGGCGAATGACACATTAAATAACGTCAACAACACAGAGAAATCATGGTTTACTCCCTACCTGAATCTAAGCGACAGCCAGGATATCACAATCAACGGCAGCTTCGAGGACTGGGTTGGCGTTAAGAATGTGAGTGATGTTGTCGGGGATATTAATGAACTTGAAGGTTCTAATTTCATACATATCTCTACCGGAGATAGTCATTCTTGCGGTGTCTTAGCTAATGGCTCAGCTTATTGCTGGGGTAATGGAGGCAGTGGTCGGCTTGGCTATGGCGGAACAGATCAGCAGAATAATTCTGTTGCCGTGAAC
>CBFCYF010000104.1:0-6424 GCA_965602195.1 uncultured archaeon
ATTGATGCGGCAATAAATATGTGTACGGATATGATTGATTCAGAGGAAACAGGTGTGGCAGACATACCCGGAGCCTACTACGAGAGGGGATTAGCCTATTTTGACCTCGGAGAGTATGAGCAGGCGATAAGCGACTTTAAGTATCTGGTAGATCACCCGGAAATATCAAATCGTGAACTTGCCCACGAAAACTATTACTTTGAAGGCAATCTCGCTTTAGCCTGTGCGTACTCTCAGGTTGGGAAGAATGATGAAGCAAAGCAGGTTTTAGGGAATACATTAAGATTATTGGATAAACCAGAGTTCCAGGGCTACAAGAAATACAGGGAGGAGGGTGTAGAAACATTATTAAACGAAGTAAACATGGGGAAGTCTGTGCCAATACCGATGATGTACCAGGTAATTGGGAAGTAACAATATCCTGATATTTATAATACTAATTTCAATAATAAACAACAAGGAATTTACTCCGTAAATTTCTTGGCTATTATAAAGTATGTCTATACTCTATAATCCAATAAAACAAAAAAAATGTGTGCACCAGTAGCTGTAACCGCAGCAGGTGGAGTTAGTGCGGCAGGGACGGTATTGATGAGCCAGCTAATGGCGTTAACAATATTAGCTGGGGTATTGATTGTGAACTTCAGAGATAATTTAAGGCAGATAGTTAAAGCGTAGTTGCGGTAAACATGTTCGGGAGATTAGGGAAGTTATTCAAGTACCTCATACTGCAGGTGGAGGTCAGCAGGGAGTGTAACCTCGACTGCAGGATATGTATGAGGAAAAACCTTGAATCTAATTCTGGTTTTCTTTCTTTCGACGACTTTAAAAAAGTTGTTGATTCCTATAATTTCAGAGAGGTTGCGCTCCACGGCTGGGGGGAGCCACTTTTGAATCCTGAGATATTTCAGATGATCAGGTACGTAAAAAATAAGGGTATGCGGACATCACTCACAACCAACGGCACCCTCATAGGAAAAAATATTTCTGAGATACTAGATTCCGGATTAGATGATATCGCATTCGGATTTTATGATAAGAAGATCCTGATGAATAGCATCGATAATGTTGAGAAACTGATAGCTGAAAAAAATAGGGGGGAATCAACGCTGAGGACATTCTTTGATATCACAGTTTTCACGGATAATGTTGATGAGATCCCTGACGTAATCCGTAAAGCAAATGAGGTTGGGGTGGATGCTGCAGTACTGCACAGGCTGTTTAATATCTATAATGTTAATGAGGAATTTGAGTCTCTTCCAGAAAAGGATGAAAAGGAATTGTTTGACAGAGTAACGGCTCTCGGGAAGGAATTGGATTTCAGAATCTATCTGCCGAAGAAACACACATTACCCTGCAGGATCGTTGGAAACACAGTTTTCGTCACCCATAATCTGGCGGTTACGCCGTGCTGTTTTCTGCCGGAGTTTTATATCGGAGATGCATTGGATGGAGTTGGGAATGTAATGAAATCAAGGGAATACAGGGATTTTATTTCTAGTATGCGGGATCATGAGGTGTGTAAGAGATGCATCTGGTGAGGATTAATGCTTTTGGATGAGTGCTCATGCAAGGTGGATGCAGGTTGCTGGGGTTTAGAGCGTGATGGGAGTTCTACTTGACGCAAGATGACGGCGGCACAACTTCGACTAGTATTCTCTGAGGGCTTTTAAGTATGAATTCATATAATATGATAAAATGATAATAGAAAAATATGTAAAGTTGGGGGAGCGAGGCCAGGTGGTTATCCCAAAGGAGATAAGAGATGCCATGCACCTGAGAAAAACACAGAGGATAAAGATGACAAATATCGGCAATGAGATAGTGATGAGGCCACTAAGAGAGGAAAAAGAGCCGGAGGATAGGGTATTGGAGTTATTAAAAAAGGTTAAACTTACCGAGAAGGATTGGGAAGAAATTCAAAGAGAAAGGGATGAAAGATGAAATACACCGCAGACTCCTGGTTTTTTATCCAGCTTAATAACGGAGTTGAGAAGGCATTGAGGATATGGCAGGAGGTGCGGGAGGGAAAATCAAAATTAGCTGTACCGACGATTGTTTTAGTGGAGATAACAAAAAGATTTCTGAGGCAAGGTCAAAACAAGGAGCTTGATGAGTTAGTATCAGCATTAGATCGCTCGGATAAAATCTTTGTGGTTGAATTAACTCCGGAGATATCCACTTTAGCGGGAAAATTTGGGAACACCTACAATATACCTACCGTTGATTCCGTAATCTTAGCAACCGCAGTTGCTACGGGATTCACTAATATATTATCAGAAGATAAACACTTCATACCTGCTGCCAGAGAGGATAAAATAAAAAGGATAAAATTCTAGATGATTAATCGTAACAATTAATTATGAAAAAATGGCAGACGATAAGATGAATTCAATATTGGAGCTCCTGAAGATGTCGGGTTACTCTGATAAGGCGATAGACTATTACCTAAGGAAGGTGAATGTCGGTGAGATAAAGGAACCCGATGCCTTGTTTACCTACCAGGGTCCTTGTGGCGATTCGATGCAGATTTACCTGAAAATTAGGGATGATATTATAGAGGATGCAAGGTTCCAGGTAGTGGGGTGCGCTGCAGCTTATGCATCCGGATCCGCTCTCACAGAGATCATTAAGGGAATGAAGTTGGAGGAGGCGAAGAAAATCACTGAAGAGGATATAGTAGGGGAGTTGGATGGAGTTCCTGAGGCAAAATTTCATTGCGTGTGTCTTGCCCTCAGAACCCTGAGGAAAGCGATCGAGGGGTTATGAAAAGAAATCTAGTCATATCCCATCGAGGTCGTGAGCAGCAGATCTGAGTGCTTCACTCCTCGAACCGAGGTTAATCTATCCCTGATCTCCTTTATCTTTTTGGCATTCCCTCTCACAATTATCAGCTCCATGCAGTTGTGTTCATCCAGATGTAGGTGGGTGGTTGATTGTATAACCCTGTGGTATTTGTGTTGTAGGTCGATTAAGACATCATTCACGCCTCTGACGTCATGATCATATATCAAAGAAATCACACCAACATTCTCTCCCTTCTCATCCTTCAGTTCATTCCTCAGAATATATTCCCTGATAGAATCCCTGATTGCCTCAGAGCGGTTTGCGTAACCCATATCCCCTATCATCAGATCGAATTTCCCAAGCAATCTTGGAGGTAAAGATACTCCAATCCTGGTAACATTATCTTTTTCCATTTTATACTATTAGTAAGAAATATTTATAATCCATTACGTGGAGGAAATAATTGTGAAAAAAGCAGACCACTATCCGGGGATGCTTAGAACGAAACAATTGAGGGAGGGAGGTATCCTATTTTATGTTGCGGGTGTTTTGCTGATTTTATCTTATCTGTTGGTTTGGTTTATAAGTAACCCTGCTGCTGTTGAAATACTGTGCTATATTGGTTGGGTGATCTGGGCGGTTGGCGTGGTCTTAATCTTTCTGCCTATGTTTGTTTTTCGTAGCAGGGGCGGAGTGGAAAAGAAGGAAAGTTTTGTTCATACTAAATTTCTCGTTGAGACAGGAATCTACGCCCTTGTTCGGCATCCGCTTTATCTGGGTTGGTTACTCATGTATCTTGCAGTTATCTTCTGGAGTCAACATTGGTTGACGGCGATTATCGGGGTCACGGGTATGTTGTGTGTCTACTTAATTTCAAGACAGGAAGATCAGCGCCTCATTGAAAAGTTTGGTGGCGACTATAAACGCTATATGCAATCTGTACCGAGAATGAATTTCTTGGCGGGGATCATAAGGCTGATACAATGCAGAAAAAAAAGAGGGAGGTAGAAAAATGTTGAGTGGGAAGAAACCTGAACCTGCACCTGATGCTGTTTACAGAATTAATATATGGTTCTGGAAGCTCATGGATCTCATCTGGAATCCCAGCAGACATATGACGAAGATTCCGTTGAAGGAGGGGATGGTGGTGGTCGATTACGGGTGTGGGCCAGGCCGATACACGCTGCCTGCGGCCAGATTAGTTGGGCCGGAAGGTAGAGTCTTTGCTGTGGATATCCAGCCGTTGGCCATAAAAACCGTGGAAGAGAAAGCAGCTGGATGGAATTTGACAAACGTGGAGGCCCTCCTGGTTGATTCATACAACACCGGGATCCAGGATTCAACCGCCGACATGGTCCTGCTTGTTGACACACTCCACAGGATTAACGACCCCCATGCACTGTTTCGTGAAATTCATCGAGTGCTTAAACAGGAAGGGCTTCTCTTCATGGACCCAGGGCATCTGAAGATGTTGAAGGCAAAAGAAATCCTGGAAAAAACAGGTTTTTTCACGATACTGGAATGTCGGGGCCAGGATATGCTGGTTGCTCCAAAAAAGACTGGATTCTGAAACTTATAAACGATGAATCTCATATGAAATATATAATGATTAATCATGACGAATGAAGATATCATCCTCAAAAACGGAACAGTCTACGATCCAGTAAACGGAGTCTGTGGCGAAAAAAAAGATATATTCATCAGCTGCGGCAAGATCGTAGAGAAACTAAACGAAAAAAACGCAAAAGTAATTAATGCCTCCCGGAAGACGGTTATGCCCTCAGGCATCGACATACACTCCCATTTCGCCGGAGGGAAAGTCAACATGGCCCGGCTCTTCAGACCCGAAGACAGCATTAGAAGAGAAATCCCCTCAACGGATGGCCTGAGATCCGGAACAGGTTTCTCCGTCCCCACCACATTCCTAACCGGATACTTGTATGCGAAAATGGGCTACACACTGGCTAATGAACCAGCTGTTCCCCCCTTAAAAGCCAGGCATACTCATGAGGAATTCAATGACACGCCGATGATAGACAAACTCGGCATCCTGTTGCTGGGAAACAACCATCAGCTGATCGAGTATATAGCGGAAGGCGACAAAGAATTTCTCAGTTCATGGGTTGCATTCATGCTGAATTCAACCAAAACCTATGGAGTGAAAGCAGTGAATCCAGGGGGAACCCTGGCCTGGGGGTGGGGGAAGAATGTTTTATTTCTGGATGATGAGGTGCCTTATTTTAATGTGACACCTCAGGAGATCATCGAAAATTTGATTAATGTCATCGGGGAATTAAGGTTACCTCACCCACTGCATATACACCTGAACAACCTCGGGAATCCTGGAAACTATGAAACCACCCTCAAGTCACTGAGGTTTAGCCCAATGCATATCACGCACATCCAGTTCAGCTCGTATGGGGGGGATTCATGGAAAAATTTTTGTTCGGAGGCAGAGAAAGTTGCCCGTGAAGTGAATAAAAGAGAGGATATTACCGTCGACATGGGTCAGGTGGTCTTCGGCAACACAACAACTATGACCGCGGATGCGCCATTCGAGTATCACCTGGCTTCCCTTAATAAGATGAAGTGGAATAACGCGGATGTTGAGGATGAAACCGGCGGGGGAATAGTTCCCTACACCTATAAAATGAAATCCCCTGTCAATGCCGTGCAGTGGGCTGTTGGTTTAGAGATTGCCTTACACATCAAGGATCCCTGGAGGGTTTTCCTGACAACAGACCACCCTAACGCCGCTCCACTAACATATTACCCTAAAATAATTGCCTGGTTGATGAGTCGAAAGTACAGGGAAGAGACTATGGAGAAATGCCACAGGTGGGCTGCTGAGAGAACCTCCCTGGCTTCATTGGATCGGGAGCTCTCCATGGAGGAGATTGTTGTGATGACGAGGGCGGGGCCTGCGAAGAGACTTGGTATGGACTCCTCTTTATCTGAGGGCTCTGAAGCAAATATCTCAGTCTACGATCTGAGTCCACAGGAGACTGACGGGAAAAAAATCGAGAAAGCATTTGGTTCCGCAGCTTATACCATAAAAAATGGGGAGATCCTGGTAAAAGATGGAAGAATTCTGAAGGAGGTCCAGGGGAGAACCTTCTGGGTTAAGTCTAAGGTGGAGAAGGATCTGAGGCAGGATATTGAGAGGAGATTCCTGTATTACACAATAAATCCCGAAAATTATGAGGTGGGCTTAGAGTATCTGCCCAACGGTGTTATGTTTTCTTTAGAATGAAAGAGATTATTTTGAAGGTAGGGGAAATCCCGGGTATTGGGTTGGAGGCTGAGAGCATATCCCCTGATGTTTTCGCTGGAAAGGATGTGGGTGAGATAGAGGAATTAGGTGTTTTCGCGGGAAATAAGAAAGAAAAGCTGGGAGGCTTTTTCAGGGTGGAGGGCGGAAGGGTGGATGATGCGGGGGATCTGAGGATTGTGGTAGATGGGGATGTTAGTAGGGTGAAACGCATAGGGCAGGGGATGAGTGCCGGGGAGGTCCTGGTCAAGGGGGGTGTGGGAATGCATCTCGGCTCAGGGATGAGGGGCGGAGAGATAAGGGTTATGGGGGATGCCGGCTCATGGGTTGGGATGGGGATGTCTGGGGGTGAAATAGTTGTTGGGG
>CBFCYF010000105.1:0-6404 GCA_965602195.1 uncultured archaeon
ATAACCGCTGCCACAGCTAAGATACCTGAATCCAGCCCCGATTTAACGCAATCCGGATCCTCCCCCGTTTTGCAATCGGGATCACAGACTCCATCACCTAACACATCACAATAACCGTCTTTTTCTCCGAGGAGGCAGTCCTGCGGGCAGTTCCCGTAATCCTCTCCCCGCCCTGGCTCGCAGATTCCGTTTCTGTTGCAGGGTGTGAGCGTGTATTTGCTGAAGTCCGGGAATCTGCCGTCTTGTTTCATCAACTCTGTGACCTCGGTTTCCTCCCCCCCAGGCGAAACACATAAAACGCATTGACCGAAGTAGATTCCCGGGCACCGGCTGTCGTTCACAACAACCCTGAACTCATAGCCTTTCTCTCTGCAGTAATTATGTTCCTGCCCGACATCCCCCCTTAAAAAACCCCAGGCTCTGACGGCGGAGCCGTCCGGAAACCGGCAGACTCCAAATTCACGCCCACCGGTCCTGTTTATTATGTACTCGTAGCCCAGGCGGCTGCAGTAAACTGCGGTAGGGTCAGGTATCGCGGATACAAAAGCGATCATGAGATTCAGTATCAAGGCAACTGTAATCCAATTTCGTGTTTCCGTTATCATGGCTCCTTCACCCCCACAAGATAGTATACCTCATCTTCTATGCCACATTCCTCGTATTTTACTTTAAAATAAGAATTCCACCCGTCCATACTGTTTCTCACAACCCAGTAACCCCCACCCTGATTATTATAGCCCACTATTGCCACAACATGGTTTAGATTTATCTCCTCAGTACCGCATCCCATCTCGGAACTGCCCCAGTCCCATATATCCATCAGGGACACAACAGGCCCATATTCAATTAGAGCGTATTTAATCTTGTCTCTGTGATCTTTTATATTGCTGAATGTGTTAACGTTTATCTCAGTGAATGAGGTTATTTTCCACATGTCGCTTGTCGAGGCAGTGCTTTCACCGCAGCTATGGTCGCTGCAGGGATCTTTATAGTTGCATTCGCACACGCATTTATCTCCCTCCCAATAACACTCGCAGCCTGCATCGCCATAAGGGAAAGATGATTCAGTAGGTATCCCATGGTCTCTTATGTATTCCAGCGCAAAATAGGGCCACCCCCAACAACAATCACCGGCATCTTCAGAGCAGCTGATGAGATACTGCTCTGATAGATCAATATCTAAGTAGCGTTTTCCCTGCTCTTTATTGTACACTGCCTCCATGGCCGCTACCGTAGCATGTGCCCAGCAACTATTGCATTCCCCTTGAAGTTTAACAGGAGTCATCCAATCCCCTTCATTATCCCTCCAATCAAATTTCTTCGGGAGACTTGCTGTTACCGTAACACAGGTGGGGGAGGTATCAGCAACCTGGTCTTCGCTGTCCACCACCTGGGCGCAGTATTCTGTTTTCCCGTAAGACACAGGAATATTCCATGTTTCAGAGCAGGATTCCTCTCCACCGCACTCGTAGTTTCTGAATTCCTTGCCGTTACATTTCAGGATAAGTTTTTCCACACCCAAGTCATCTTCTCCTGTTACCGTAACCGTCAGTGTTCCACCAACCTCCACACCTACACTTGGTGAGACAATAAGCTTTCCTGTCGGCGGATCACTGGATATCTCAAATCCCTCCCCCAGGTAATTGTTTGTTTCGCAGACTTCATCAATCTCTCCTTTCGCATCCACTTCCACCCGCAACAAGCACTCGCCAACAGCTGTCAGCTGTAATTCCCCGAATTCATACTCCATGGATCCCCCAGGTAGAATACTCTCTAGTTCAGAGTAGCTCAAAGCACTCTGCTTGTTGTTACCTACATAAAAGATTAACCCATCCTTTGCTGAATCAGGGAAAACAACGTCAACAGACCCCGTGTTTCGGACCACAGTCTTCACTGTGTATGTTCTCCTGTAGATTAGCGGACCTGTTGCCTCCACTCCGCCCTCAAATACTCTGATGTCTTCCACCACCAGATCCGGAAGCGACAAACACAACTCATTCACTACCTCCTCCTTTATTGAGAAAGAGGGTGGTGGGGAAACAACAGTGGATGTGTCTATTTTTTTACTCTCTGAGTTTGCGCTTGGATTACCGTAATACATATATATTCTCTTCGTCGAGCTCGCCGGGATCACTGGAACCCTCACCCAGAATCTTGTGTTCGCGTCGTTGCAGGAGCCCTCCAGCCAGTAATCCAGTAACGCTGAGTCCTCTGAGTCGGTGAACCGGATGTCGCCGCAGTCAGAGCGCATTTTGTTGGCGGAGATCAGGCTCGTTGTATCCAATACAAGCTGGACTGGATAATCTGTCAGGGTGCTGCCGGATTTTTCTGTTATGTCAATAGGGGCTCCATAGCACAGTCCTGGGAGGACTGCAGGGAATTCCGGTTTCATGTAACCGCTATTCACTGTAATCTCCCTCCCTTCTGAGTTGTATGCTTTCCCTCTGGTAGTGCATTGTATATGCCAGCTGTGGGTTCCGTCTTGGAGGGGCGGGTTTGCCGTGATCGCCACTGGCATATTGTTTTCAACCCTGGACCCGGTTCCATATGATACGTCATCAATGAATAGTTCGCAGGGGTAGTGTCCCTCGTTTCCGTGGAGTATGAAACTGAAGTCTGGCGTATCATCTTTTGTAACATATCCGTTTCTCGGGGAAAGCAGCGTGATGAACTCTGACTCCAGATAGCTGGTGTCGACCGTAATCTTCCTCACCTCAGACGTGTATGCTTCCCCTTTTGCAGTGCACCGCATATGCCAGCTGTGGATTCCGTCCGGAAGAAACCGGTTTACTGTGATCACTGCAGGCACATTGTTTTCAGCCCCGAAATCCCCGCCTCCCAGGTTCCGGACGCATCGGATATATTTGCTGTTGAGCTTGAGCGGAGCATGGACTTTACCATCTTCGGAACCTACATAATACGCTCTATCTTTACTTTCTTCTTCAGAGGTCCAGTAAGTGATATGTTTTCCTGACGGAACATTGGGGTCCCATGTTGGGAAACACGGGTATCCTCCGCAGGCGTCGACTCCGAACTGATATAGCAGACAGTTCTTGTCTCCAGTATGGCTTTTGCAGGAGGGCAGAATCCAGTCGCTGAAGCCCGCATACTCCAGGGTATCACAATAATGGCATGCCGGGTAATCAGCGCCCTTACCTACACATGAGCCTGATGCTTTATCAGGACCCCATGTATATGATTGATCCGCGGTCGGAGTCCACAGCCGGCCATGTGAGTCCCTGTAGACTGCCTCCCCCCCGATACTGAAGTCCGTGTCTGGGTCTTGTAACCCTATCTTCCCATACACTTCATCGTTGATGAACAATTCACATACGTAGTAGTCCCCGCTTCCAGAAGAAACCATAAACTCAAAGTCTGGCGTGTCGTCTCCGGTCACATAGTTGTCTGCCGGAGAGATGAGGTCTATAACCGTGAGGTCAGGTTCTCCCTTATATACGGTTATCTCTTTTTTGTTGTTGGTTTCATCTGCTTCTTTTATTTCATCACCCACGTCCACCTCAACCCTCAACTTGTGTGATTCCTCGGTTAGCGTCCACGTCTCTACGAAGGTATATGCCTGTGATTCCCCCACAGGAATGCCTGAGAGGTCCGCGTAACTTAAAGTGCTGAATTTCCTATCGTCTATGTAGAGCGTTAACGCCTCATTTTCTAAGTCTGGAAAAACAGCATCTGACCCTCCCTGGTTTCTGATTTCAGCCTTCATGGTGCAGGGTTTCCCGGGTAAAGGATCTATGACCCCGTCTCCGTTGTCGAAGAGTTTGATGTTTTCTACTATGAGGTCCGGCTTTTGCGGGGAGCAGGTGATCGTATGCACCTTGACAACAGGATAGTGCATATAACCCATAGTACCAGTGGTTGCAAGCCTGAATAGTATCTTGTTTGCTGTATGCTGGGATAGGTCTACTACCTTATCGCCGTTTTCACCCCAACGACTATGATATCCATAACAATCCCACTTGCTGTTATATACCTCTATGCGGAATGAATCATCTTCTTCTTTAATGTCTTGGGTTACGCTGACTTCTTCTATAATAGATGTAGGCGGGCACTCAAATATTCCTGAACGGTGGCCCGGCTCGGTGTGGCCGTAGAGGATCCAGCAGCATATCTCGTTGATGCCCACATTCAATGAAACATCGTTCTGGCAGTCCGGGTCGTGGCTGTCTCTGAGTTCATCTCCGTCGTCGTCTATCTCATTACAGCAGATTTCCGGGATTAGCGAGATTATCCTGGATAATTCATTGTTGTTTTCCTCGACTTCAGCTATTTTGTTGCTTGCGTCCACCTCAACCCTTAACGTGTACTGTTTATCTGTTTCCGGCGTCCATGCGTCCTTAAATTCGTAGGTTGCGGACTCTCCTGCGGGAATGTCTGAGAGGTCTACATAGCTTAAACTGCTAGCTTCCATGCCATCTATATAAAGAGTTAGTGCCTTGTCTGGAAGTTCAGGGAAAGTAATACCAGCACCCTGCTCTCTGATTTCGGCCACAACGGTGTAGGTTTCCCCTATCTCGAACTTCGTGACCTTCCCTCCATAACCGTCGAAAAGTTGGATATTCTCCACTATGAGATCCACATTCTTAGAACATGATATACTATTTACCTTGACACCCAACGAAACAGCGCCATAATCACTAGAGAAGCAGAATTTTATCTTATTCACCTTGTGCGAGGATAAATCTAATTCTTTATCACCAGACTCGCTGTCTCCCCATAATCTATTGCGAGCGTCATCATATACATAGAAGAAAGCATGCATTCGTCTAGTGTATTGCTCTATGCTGACCTTATCTACAAAAGAGCCAGGCGGGCACTCAAACAGCCCGGAGTAAAAATACCTCTCTCTGCCGTAGTTATCCCATTCCGTCCACCAGCACACCGTATTCACACCCAAATCAGGTAATAAGACATCTTTCTGGCACTTCGGGTCGTAGCCGTTTTCAAATCCGTCTCCGTCGTCGTCTATTTCATTACAGCAGTTTTCGGCACCCACACCCATAACCTCCGTAACCACATTATTGCCGTCGTCTGATTCATCGATCTCATCATCTGGATCCACAACCGCCCTTAATTCATGTTCGCCTACAGTTAACCTTATTTCATTGTATTCTCCGCACTCCAAGGTGCGGATTTCTCCAGGAGACATGCAGCTGGTTTCTGAGACAGAACATATCTGGTTTCCGTCTAAATATAAAACCCAGTTAAAGGAGCATGCCTCAGCTTCCCCGAGGTTCTCCACAACAGCCTTGAAGGAAACATCCGTGCCGGTTACGTGCCCGACTCCTAGGTTAACTGGACTCCACCTGATGTCTGTTACCGTGAGATCCGGCTTTACTGTATTTTTCTCAGCGACACAGCATATGTGAAGTTTTGGACAATCCAGGCATTCCTCAAACGGCTCCTCACTTACATTACACTCTTCTTTGCAGGTTCCGTTTATGTCGGAGCAGTTGGCTTGTGGCAGGGGAGTTGAGGTATTAGTTGAGAACGTGCAGGCACATAGCGGCATCCGGTCCGCATGTCTGGCGTCAGGGTCCGGACATCCGACACCCCTAAAGTAACACTGATTACCGTACCATATGCTTGGCCCCCAGTAGCTGAAAGAACCGCAAGACTCACAGGTTACAAACTGTTTAGCCACACTACAGGATGAATCATCATCCCAGCAGCGGGAATCCACCCCGCCACGTCCATCACACACATCCGTGCAGGAGTCTCCCTCACCGCCCATAAACCAGCAGAACCCGTTATACTGGATGCCAGAGCAGCCACCTGAATCTGCATGGATCCCAAGGCATAAAGCTAACAATAAAGGAACTATGAGAATCCCGGGAAGAGATATGTGTGTGGGCCTTAACATCCTGTAAATGTATTAACCCAATGAAGTATAAATACGCTGCCTACTTCCTTGTCTCCTGTGCTATCCCACCTGATGTCCGACATTTTTAAATTTTTAAATAAGTATCTAATGTCGTATTTCGGGAGGGGATAAATATGACTAAGTTAAGTGTAAAGCAACGCCATTGGCTTGTTAAGAAACGGCTTTATGGCTTTGATGCGGAATGGATATCAAATGAGTTAGGCATACATCGTGACACGGTATATTACTGGATGGACCGCTTCCAGAAGGAAGGTTGGAAGGGGTTACGGTTCAAATCACACAAACCTCACACCATTCATCGGACATCAAAGGAGACTGTGGAGTACATCATCAAGTTGCGGGAAAATAGAGGCTGGGGACCCAACCGGATTGAAGGCCACATCAAGCGCGATAAGCCGGAAGGTGTTGAACTCGTAGGCCACAGCACGGTTTATCGGATCATCTGTCAGGCCGGCCTGAATAAACCCTTAGAAGAGCCTCGCAAGACTTGGGGTAAGAAGCG
>CBFCYF010000106.1:0-6399 GCA_965602195.1 uncultured archaeon
TGGAGCGCCTGGCTGTTAACCAGGTGGTCGCAGGTTCAAGTCCTGCCCGAGGCGAATATTTATTTTTCAAGCTTGCAGCGGTTATTAAGTCTGGAATCTATTAAATAATAAAATGGAATCTGTTTCTCTGGAGGAGGTGTATGCTAAACTAACCAGCTTGGAAAAAGAGATAAAAATAGTGAGAACTGCGCTTATCCCGGAGGAGAAAATACCTAACAAAGAATTAAAAGAAATAAGGGAAATTAATCGTGAGATGCTGAGAGGTGAGAGAGTTAACCTAGATGAACTTCTAGAAAAAGATGTTTGACGTATACCTCAGCAGGAAAGCAACAAAAACCCTGAAGAGACTTGATAAGAAAACCGCTGACAAAAGACATCACCCATTCCCGTAAAGAAGCATGACGTCAGAAAAATCTCAGGTACACAGGATTTCTACAGGATCAGGATTTCAGATCATAGGATAATCTACAAAATCCTATGGAAGATTAAAGAGATAAATGTTGTTAAAATCTCTAGAAAAGATGATGAAATCTACAAGTTAAAGAAATTAATGATGTGAATCGCCAACAATAGTTGAATGAGGAGTTGAACTTTTCCCTGGTTAGTCCTGCCCGAGGTGATTGAGTGTTGCTCCAAAAAATAGGCATGAATCTAGGGATTTGCCGGAGAAATAAACACTAAGTTATCATATTCAGATGTCAGGCAGGAGCCGGATGTTTTAACTCCGCCTCCTGCGTTTCCAGTTCCCTTTGAATGAAGTACTCACTGATTTTGCTGTCAACCCGCATCAGCTCCTGAACCAAAGGGTTTTTTTCATTAAGCCGATACAACTTGGCGTTGGCTATTGCCCTTGTCTGCTCAACAATGCCCATCTCCACCAGCTTTGGAAATATCCTATGGAGACTTGACCACGAAACCCCTGAGTTCTCAGAAATATCTGTCAACGTGTAGTCATACAAACCTCTTTCAGACAACAGGAAATCCATAACCTTTATTACTGGCGAGTCCCCAAAAACCCTTCTAAATGCAGATTTTT
The DNA here is from genome assembly GCA_965602195.1 of uncultured archaeon. Classification (GTDB taxonomy): domain Archaea; phylum Altiarchaeota; class Altiarchaeia; order IMC4; family QMZM01; genus CBFCYF01. The sequence continues at coordinate 1,037 of CBFCYF010000106.1, forward strand.
CCTCCATATTTATCCCTTCCTTTATTGTATTATCATTCAGACTATTTAAATTTAACTTATTTTGAATTTAATTTTTGGTATAGTGTTATGTATAAATATAAATATATACCCTCCATAAATAACACCATTATGGAAGAACTCAAAGTCCACATACTCAGAAGACTGTACAGGCATACTTACATTGGCAGAAGGCACATGATCATAAGAGATCTACAGCAGGGATTACCCAAAGAAAAGAGAGTCACAAGAGACATAAAACAGGCAGTCAAGGAATTGCTGAATGAGGATTATTTAATACTACAACACACAGACAGAGTTTCCGTCAACCCAGGAATGCTGAAGAAAATCAAGGAGGTTATAAAATAATTTTTAGATAAAAAGCTGTGAATTTCATGAAGGATACGGGCAGAACTTTGCGCCTGCTCGAGGCGTTACCTCTTTTTTGTAAAAAAGTGCGGGTTTCCCGGAAGCAGAATCAGGTTTCTGCTTCCAGTATCTTAGTCCTGCACTTATGTTCTATATCCCACAGGTTATGTATCTCCCCTGAGGAGATGAACGATATTGCTTTGCCTTTTTTCCCGGCTCGGGCGGTTCGCCCTACTCGATGAACATAGCTGCCAGGATCCCTGGGCAGATCATAATTAAATACATGAGACACGTCATCTATATCTAATCCGCGGGCTGCCACATCCGTTGCGATAAGGAACCTGAACCTCTTCTTCCTGAAGCCCTCCATAACCCTATCCCTCTGATTCTGCGACAAGTCACCGTGTAGTGCCTCCCCATATAGTCTCCTGCGCTTCAACAACTTACTTAAGGTATCAGCCCACCTCTTAGTGTTACAGAATATTATTGCACTATCAGGTTTCTCCTTGTTAACCACCCTCACAAAAGCATCAAGTTTCTCCTTCCGAGAGGTCTCATAATAAAATTGCTCGATTTCCTCAACAGTCAACTTATCAGAGCTGATCGAGATCACCTCCGGATTATCCATAACCTTAGAGCCCAGTTTCCGGACCTCGTCTGGTATAGTTGCCGAGAAAAGCATGGTCTGCCTCTCATCCGGGACAAAAGAGATAATCCTGTGTATATCCTTTATGAAACCCATGTCAAGCATCCTATCGGCTTCATCCAAAACCAACATCTTAACCCTATCTAGGCGCAGAATCCTCCTATTCAATAAATCAATTATTCTCCCAGGAGTCCCAACAACCACATGAACACCCTTATCAAGCATCCTCGCCTGTCCATTGATGCTCGTCCCACCATATATCGGCAGAGATCGAACATGCTTCCTATACCCGATCTTCTTCATTTCACCAGCAACCTGGTTGGCAAGCTCCCTTGTAGGAGTTAAAATCAAAGCCTGAACCCCATGCGCCCCGCAATCTATCTTCTCGATTATCGGGATACCAAAAGCAAGGGTTTTACCGGTGCCTGTTTTGGCTTCAGCAATCAAATCACGTCCACTCAGCAACACAGGAATAGCCTCACCTTGAATCGGCATAGGCTTCTCCAAACCATGATACTTCAAATCCTGCAGTACATGGGAGCTTAAATCTAACTCATCAAATCTATTAATATCCATATCATTATCCATTCTAAATTACCTCAAATATATTTTAAAATTGTAGAATTAGGCACTACCAGAAACAACAAGATAAAAAAAACACAAAATGAATATAATTATCCTATAAATGTCTGAATCCAAATTCTACTCACAGAACATTATACGTAGTTCACGTTTAAATAGTCCTCCCTAATAGGGACTTGATGTTTCAACCCCGCCTACTGCGTTCACTTCATTCTCCTGGGTTTGCGTTTATATAGTCCATGCTTCATTTACTTGAATCTTATGGTCATGGATCTACCTGGTGTGTAGGTGAAGTCCTCACCGCAGACCACAACCTTCAGTGGTGACATATCACGGTCATATTCGCTTCCCCGCATACATACCCCCCCACTAGAGGCGCAATCTGTTTCTTCCTTCTTTGCCTCACAATATGCTTTGTTGTTGTCACACTCCCAGTAATTTACTGTTTTCAGTGTTCCAGTGCAGGTCCCCTCCACATAATATATACCTTCTGCATCCTCACAGGCCCCGTTGCGGGCATGAACTCTGCATTTAAAATGCGGGATGTTGGTTGTTGAAGGACACATACTCAGGTCAGAGACAATATCCCCGTTAAAACAAACATATTCTGTTTTTGTCATCTGGCTGTATCCATAAAACAGGATTACTCCGATAATTAACACAATCACCATAATATATGGGTTCATAGCAAATCACCTATTTTTATATTATAATCTCATAGAATAAAAAAGACTCACGCAGAGAAAGTAGGAAGGCCCTTATTCTAGCATACCCATATCACCCCCAATAAAAAGAAATAAGATGAGACCTGAATTCCTTGTTATTGTGGCAGTCTGTGTACTGGTTTTTTCGTTTGGTTGTGTTAAGCAGCCTGAGGAGACAACAACCTCCATCCCAGCGACAACTACCCTAATTGCTGCGACTACTAGCATCGAGTGTGAGCTTGGGGAGATGGGGGGTCAGATACCGAGAGACTTGTGCTATTATAAGATGGGGATATCAGAAAAAGAACCTGAGATATGCGGGAAGGTAGAGACTCAGGAGATGAGAGACGGATGTTATTATATGATTGCGGTAACAAAACCGGACTCAAGTTTATGCGGGAAAGTGGAGGATCAGAAGGGTAGAGACATGTGTTATTATGCCCTGGCATTATCCAAAAAAGACTCTTCATTATGTAGGATAATCCAGAATCAAAAAATCAGAGACGACTGCTATTTCGATGTTGCTATAGCCAGGGCAGACTATTCACTTTGCACTGTGATCCAAAACCAGACTCTCAGAGATGGGTGCTATGGACGGCTTGCTTTTTCCAGAAAAGACCATGTAATCTGCGATAGAATCCATGACCAGATTCTTAGAGATTCCTGCTACTCTAATGTTGGTGCAGCTCTTGCAGACCACTTAATCTGCGGGAAAATACAGGATCAGGGTATCAGGGATGGATGCTATCGTGGCATTGCCTTACTATATGAGGGGAACCCCGTGGTCTGTGATGAAATAGAGGATGAGGGCATCAGAAATATCTGCTATCGTAATATTGCCATACGTCAGGGAGACCCCTTAATATGCGATAGAATTCAGGATCAGATTCAATGGGAGAGCTGTTATAAGATACTTGCCTCAGATAAAGGGAATCTTTCAGTCTGTGATAAGATACAAGATCCGGGCAGTAAATATTATTGCTATGCTGTTGTCCAAAAGAATCTTTCGATCTGCGATAAGATCCAGGATCAACCGATGAAGGGGCGTTGCCGTGTGAGTGTCACCTCGATGAGGGAAACCAGCGCCCCACAATAAAGAACACGGTCAGGGCTCATCCTCATCCATCAACTTTGGATCCTCCTCCGATACTGGTATGCATTCCCCTCCCTTACTGCTATAAAACTCCCACAGCTCACATCTTCTGCCATCAGGCAGAACACAGTAACCCTCCTGCCCTTCAGGAGTATCCATTAGCGAACTACCCCCACCAAAAAATTGATTGATTTTTGGATTTGAAAATTCGTTAAGCGAATTTAAAAAATTAAAATTCTCTGAATTTTAATTAGGGGCTTCCTGCGAGTACATACCAATCACTATGCCTGTTTGTCGCAGATTATCCTCTAAAATCCTGTTGACGTAAACCGGAAATAAAGGAACATGAGCATCAGGATGCCTGAGGTAAGGAATATTATTTTTTCTCCCATACCCCCTATCCGGATCCCTAAAACAAGCCCGCTTATCCTGAATCTGTTGTTGAATGGCTGCAGCCATCTCACACCTGCGGGGTTCATTGAATCAGCAACTAAGTGGGAGATATATCCGAGCATGAACGCGAAAACAACAAACGGGTTTAGGTTGAGGTGGGATACTATGAGAGATACTATGATGGAAAACACAAGTAAACCCGTTATGCTGTGGGTGATCCCCCTATGTCCTGTTTGACTAATCGCTTTAGAAGCACCTAGAAACAGGAGATTAGCCTGGGAGATAAAGGATCTGGGGTGGTCGATGTCGGGGATGAGGGAGCCGATAATTGCGGCGATTATATCAGCTTTCAGGGTGAATGGAACGCCTAACACCATAAACAGGAAATAAAACATCAACGCTATCATGATGTGAGTAGTAAACATCATTTTATTAATTTGTTTTTAAAACAGCGTGTGTTAGAAGGATGTTTTCTTTGCCGTGCATCCTATCATATTCCTTCACCGGGACTCCCTGGCTTTTGAGGAAGAGCAGATGGGGTCTGCTCACGAATTTATTATCCCTTAAGCGCAGATGTCATTTATTTGATGATCAACTCCTTGTTCTTCTGTGTTTGTATGTATGCATGCAACCCCCTTAGTTTCTTCTCTGAAACCCCCTTGGACAGCTCCTGCTGGTAGATGGAGTCCAACCTCAACAACACCTCCGGGCTTTCTGGTTTCCCACCCACATTAAGACCATAGTTTGCTTCCATCCACATCTCAAGCCTACTATACCCCCACCCAGAGGGAGTGAACATCCTCCTTAAAAAATCCATAAAACCCATAAAAAAATCACCTCCCATATTATACTTAGATATTCCCCTGTATGTAATAAATATCTTACTCTGTTGCCGGCCTAAAATTATACCCCAGAAATTCTAAGAGATATATAATTCCCCAATCCAAATACTAACTCACATAGACTTATGCGGGCCCGTAGCTCAGTTTGGTTTAGAGCGCACGACTCATAATCGTGTGGTCGGGGGTTCAAATCCCTCCGGGCCCACTGGAGAATCCAGTGGACAGATTGTGCGTTTCGCCTTCTGCGGGCTCAAGCGCACTGTCTTTTTGGGGCCCACTGGAGAATCCAGTGGACAGATTGTGCGTTTCGCCCTATGGGCTCAACTGCACTGTCTTCTTGGGGGGCCACTGGAGAATCCAGTTTGTGCGTTTCGCCCTTCCGGGGCATTTACAACAACGAAAATTCCAGCAGAAAAAACTGAGGATTGCTTTAGGCGTTTTAATCATAGCCCCCAGGATATGGATTCTTTCAAGGACATGGTCTCCCATACCCCAAGCATCTCATAGGGCAGGATCAGAACCTACGCTACCTTATATGGCATTCGCTTTTCTCCTGGATATGCGCTTCCGCAAAGATGCCATGCGCTTTTGGGACAGGAAAACCATTTAAATTGCACTAAACCACCCCACCTTAAAATTCCATAATCCCCACTTATCGTTCCACGACGAGATATATATACAATATGGTTGAAAATAAATTTTCTCTGGCATTCGCATTTATGGTGGTGGTGATCCTC
>CBFCYF010000107.1:0-6374 GCA_965602195.1 uncultured archaeon
TTTTAAGCTCGCAGCATATCGATTTATACTTGAAAATAAAACTATTCCTCCTCGTCCCATCTCTAAATCCTCTTTTAATCGAGTATTAGTTGTTTTATACAAAAAAAAGTGAGGGATATAACAAGAATGAATACATAATATACTATAAGCGATCTAATCTTCAACTTTAGATCACCTGAGGACTTCTATGAAAAACATATCTGACAAGCCGAAAAAATGCGGCATAACAGGGTTTATAAACAAAAACCTGACAAACGAGGACAACACAAGCTATTATCTGGGCCCTATTATCCTGGAGTTATGGAGGAACTGTGACGGCAACAGAACCGTGGATGATCTTGTGAAGCTAATATCCAAAGAGTCTGAAGAAAACACTGAAATACCGTATACCGCCACATTAATTAACGAAATGCTCAATCTACTCGAGGCAAGGAAACTAATCACTTACACAACTTTTCTGGGAAGCTAAAACAAGTTTCTCTGAATTCAAACATTGACAGGTGAAGCCCGGCAGGAGGCTTTTCTATTTCTCCTCCACCAGCTATGCATCCATAAAGCTCACCTAATTAGTTTTAGTAGTAATCTTTAAAAGTGGTCGTAAGTTATCGATTTGTCCTTAACTTGAACAAATTGTTTGATTTCCTCCGGGGGCTCTAAGATCTCTTTATAATCCATCACTGTGTTTAATAGGTTTTTCTAATCAGCTTTTTCCGTAAAGTATTTGTTGGAGTTCCCTCCAAATGGAGTTATGGAGGGAACAGGAGGGCTCCAGTACGAGCCACAGGTTATATATAGGGGCGACCTGTAAAAAGTTCCATAAAAACCGTACGAGTTTCCAGGAGACACAATACAGCTGGAGATACTCGATCAGCCACCGCACGCAAGAAACAACGACTTTAGAAACCCAACACCAGATAACTCAGTCGAGGTTTCAGAGTTTCTGAGCCATACGGATTTGACGCATATAATACCAAAACTCATGGAGTACTATGCTGAAGACTGACGAGACAGGTACCCGCCAGAGGCAATGTTTAGGGTAGCAATCTGCTTTGAACTTAGTACCTGCAGGTTTCTTTCAGAGTTCTGGAGTAGAGTTAAGAGTAACCCAGAGATGGCAATTAATCTTGGCTTTGAGATTGATGAATACGGAACTCTGGAGATACCCAGTTACAAAACTATCTGGCATTTCATTAAGATACGAGTCGGCAACGAAGGAATGCATGAGCTTGTTGATACAACAGTGAAAGCAGTGAACGAGGAAGGTAAAAAGAAGGGAGTAACTCTGGGAGAAGATGGTGTTGGGCTTGATGCGTGTCCATTGAAGGCGGTAGACTCGGATCCGGATGCCACATACAACGGACACTACAAGGTTAAAGGGTACTTCTGGCATAATCTGATATGCCTCAGACACAATCTATCACTGGACTACCATGCGACCACCATAACAGAGGAGGAGGGACGTTTATTAGCGCCAATGCTTTACAGAATAAGACTGTGGGGGATATACCTCAGTGACATATACGTGGACGGAGGATACGCATCTATTGAGAACATAGCGAGGATCCAGGTAATCTTAAAAGCAAATGCAGACTTTGATGACATGTTGCTGACGTTGATCCTGGCAGGTCAACCGAAACCTGTTGGTGCATACTATCGGAACAGCATACTGGCCAGGTACGAGGAGTGTCCAGAAGGATATCTAGATGATTACCACCTCAGGAACCGGGTGGAGGGAACCCCTGGCGTTGGAAAGAGAAGAGGGTGTTGATACATGTTGGTTTGCATGTGTTATCGAAGTTGATCGTTGCACTAACCAGATTACAGAATGGTATCACGTAAAATCTAGGGAATACTACGGGACTCACCTAAGATTATGGACCAGATCAGAATTATGAAGATGTCCACATAGTCTATACCCTCTGCTTTTCTCTGGTTTTTCACGTTCATTGCAGACAAATTGACAGTGCTCTGTCGTGAACTCATCCCTTTTATCTGAGAAATGCTAAGATATTAGTGATATGGTTGATCTAGCTGAGATCAGATTAGAAAAACCCACTAGAGAAAGAAGGGAAAGTTAAGGAAAGTAGAAAAGCAGGGAAAGAGATAATTTATGTGAGAATTTAACTGGAATTCTCGATGAGAGTAGGAGTTAGATCCCTCACTCACTCCGGATTCTATATTTTTCCAGAAATCCTTCCCGCGGTCTCCACAACATTCAATGCAAGATTATCCACTGTTTCCATACCTACCTCGTCACCGAGAACATCGCCGGGTTTTCCCCCCACAGCGATTCCTCCAAAGTGGGCTGTTTTCCTGTCGGCTACTACAATCATCTCATGGAAAAGCATCCAGTTATGGATATCCCTGACCACAAACTCCTGACCGCCGTTCCTACTGCCCCCCACAGCAATAGCTCCGCCCACCTTCCCACCCAGCAGGTAATTATCCTTCCGCAAGGGAAGGCTTCGGTCAAACAAAGCCTTCAGCTGAGCTGATACAGAAGCGAAATAGGTCGGTGAGCCCACTATTAACGCACCACTATCCTTCATACTCTCAAAGACAACATCTGCATCATCTCTCTGGGAGCCCCCCATATAATAACCTATATCCAGACCCGCAAGGGAGATGAATTCCGTCTCAGCACCGGCTTTTTCACATACACCTAGGGCTCTCTTCACCAGAATGGAGGTATTTCCCTCCCCTCTCGGAGAGCCGCTGATTCCCAAGATCTTCATTTTTAAGTTATCTATTGACATAGATTCATTATAAAATCATTTAACTCCCTGACCCTATTGATTGCCGGATGATCTGCGCCGAGTCTTCCCCTGAGTTTCTCCAAGGTTTTTTCTATAGGCACTGTTTCTGTACCCCCGGTTATGTTATCAGCATGAGCTATTATTTTCTCTTCAAGTGTTTCCGGGAGATAATTTTTTTTCGGCAGCCCCACCTCCACCGCCTCATCCTCTGTGATGCCACCACCGATGTGGGTCTCACAGACCCTGGAGAATTGACCGAGATTCTCTTTCTTTAAAATCCTGGATCCCTCTATGCCGTGCCTGATCCCATGAGTCCTGGATCTGCCGATATCATGAAGCAATGCGGCAACCTCAATAAATTCCAGATCAACCTTATGTCCCCTCCCCCCTATTTCTTTAGCAATCAACAATGAATTCCTAGAAACAGCCATGGAATGATCTACAACATCCTTTGGACAGTAGGATCTCAAAAGAAAAAAAGCCTTATCCCATAACGAGAGCATTGATTCTTCCAACTTCAGCCTCTAGCTCCCTGATTTTCTCGGTATTATCAAGACTCTCGAACGGTTGGTTGCAGTGAGGACATAAGAAGTTGTTATCGAAGGCTTCCTGAAAGGAAACCCGGGAGCAGGAACATGCGAAAACAGAACCGTTTTTTTCCATAGTCAAGTCATCCTCCAGGTTACTCAGCTTATTCCGCAGGTAATCTTGGATGTAGTCGCTGATCTTGCTATCCCGTTTCTCCCACAGGTAGGTATACCAGCCGGTCTTCTTATTTTTGCTTCTTTGATAGGAAACAAGACCCTCAGCATGCAGATCATTGAGGAGGGTTCTCACAATAGTCTCCTTAATCTTTAATCCACTAGCTAATTCCTCATCCTGCTTAGGTTCAGAAAGATTCTGGATAACCGTCAGGTGATCCTTGCTCATAGATTCCGTCAAAATACAGTTAATTAGATTGTTATCCATACCAAATCCCTCCATCCAGTTATTTCTCAATAATTCCTACATCAACTATTTAGATTTGAAGGATAAATATTGTTAAGGCCATATACCTAAATATTCCATCTGCCTAACTTGTTTTAGGCGCATAGAACAAACTAATAGAACGTTAAGGGCATATTTGAACAATAAATCCCTAAGTTATTATTCTATAGATTTGAATCACACAAAAGATAGACCTAGACTTAACATATAATCAAAATGTTTGAGTATTTTTCACAGATCGCAAAAAACATGATAGAGGAGCATAGTATATTAGGGATATTCATTGTTTCCACCCTGGAATCCTTCATCTTTCCAGTCCCCACCGCAATAATAATAACTGCAAGTACCGCATTAAACTTTGACCCCCTCCTGGTCGTAGTTACCGCCACCATAGGCTCTGTCTTGGGAGCTGTTATCGGATACTATATGGGGATGAAGGGTGGGAGACCAATTCTGATATGGTTGTTTGATCAGGGAAAGATCACAAAAGTAGACAGGATGTTTGAGAAATATGGGGTATACGCTGTAGGAGCCGCCGCCCTAACACCGCTACCCTTCAAGGTGTTCACCATATCAGCAGGGGTAGCTAGGATGAATATCGTTCCATTCATACTTATCTCGATACCCACCCGATTCCTACAGTTTCTCTTGTTTGCTCTGTTTGGTAACTTCCTCTCTAACTTCCTCCCCACTACGCTTTGAGCTCATCAACCCCCCTCACCCTTTCGTGTAGCTTTTTTCATCAGGATTATGAGGGCGAGGGGTATGAGAATCAATAACGCCACCAATAAAAGCTCCCAACCCCCCAATAGATCAGGTAACACTCCGCCGGTAGTGGTTGAGGTAGTTGCTAAGGTGGAGGTTGAGATGATTTCGACAGTGGTTGTTTCCGGCAGGGTGCTCACCTGCGGATTAATTTTTTTCATCAGATCATCGCACCGTCGTATACCCTCCAGGTTGTCAACCTGAGAATACAGGTCTCTGGCTGAGATAGCGAGCTCCAATGATTTTGTATTGTTTATTTTATAGTTGGCCACCGCTCTGCCGTATTCGAAATCAGCCTCTGCTTTTATGGCCTTCTTGACCTCGTTTTCTATTTCTATTATCAAATATTCAATGCTGTTGAGTTGATCCCTATTACCGGTTTCAGTATAGATGTCTTTGGCTTTGTTTGCATAGTCAAGGGCGGCTATTGGATCGCTATCTAGGAGCTTCTTTGCCGAATCATAATATGATTGTGCGATTTGATTCCTTACGAAAGTTTCGTTTAATTCATAGGCATAAGCTGAGTTGCCGGATAATACAACAATATCCAATACATTGTCGCCATCTAAATCCTTGGGGAATATCTTGTATACATCCCTGATGTCACGTCCCCAGCTATACTCCCAGATGGGTTGGATTCCCCTGAACTCCAATGCATAGAGTGTACTGTCTGTTGCCAGTAAAAACCCCGCACCCTTTTCACTCAGATTCAGTAGATGATAGTCCCTCAGAGTCTCACCCAGAGGTACCCTGTAGCTCCACAGTTTTCTCTTTTGTCCACTGATTACTTCTACTCCACTGGCAGTTTCAGCCATATAGCTGACAACTAGATCGTCAACTCCTAGTTGATCTATATCGCAGACGACTACCTTCATGACATCTCCAGATGTATTATATTGATCCACCGTCTCATTGAGTAGGGTATCTAAGACAGTTAGGTTAAACCCTGATGCGAAGATAACCTCTTCACTACCCCCCAGTGCCAGATCAAAGGGATACGCATACGAAATAGAGGCATTTATCAGGGTGTATTCACTGACACACTCACCCTCAGATGTTAGTAGCCGTATCTTCCCCAGATGTTGGGGATACTCTGTTTCATTCCAGAATGAGCCATTTTCACTCGCCCAGTACACCGCCCAGTTGTCAACATTCCAGCACTCTTCTTCCTCGTCGTTCCACACACAGTTTGTCCTGTCCTCACACTCAATATAACATGTGCCAAAATCCCACCCATGGGATTCACAGTACTCTTTACAACCAGTTTTATTGGTAATTGATCCAACTACAGTGTAGTTAGTTACGTTGTTCAGCCTGTGCCAGAAGAGCCTATCCTGTTTTTCCATATAGACCTTAAGGTTATAGCCCCCTGAGCCAACAACCGCCAGATTATCTCCCTCCTTATACACATCACTGACGTAGATGGAACGAACCCATTCCTCAACATCTCCGAGCTCTTCCACCCCACCATCATCTACTACATAGACAGAACCCTTTGCTTTGGTCGTTCTTGATAATACCTTCTTCAGTTTCTTGACCTCTTTCTCAAACTCGAAATAGGTCCTGTTCACTCTTGTGGTTTCCATATACCCCGTACCAAACAGTATCTCCTCCTTGCCGTCATTGTCTATGTCCGCAACATTTATGACATACACACTCCCCGGATAATCAATCGAGTAACTATCTCTTAGTTTCCCGTCATAATCCAGGACATGAATCTCCTGAAGTGAGCCGAGGATGATGGTAGGTTGCCCCCCTATCTCAGCTACAGTTACCGCAGAGACCATGTTATCCATATCATGTTTCCATTTCAAGCTAATGATTTCTTCAGCATAAACCGTACACACTAACCCACTAATCAGTGGA
>CBFCYF010000108.1:0-6263 GCA_965602195.1 uncultured archaeon
AAACAACAACCCCCCGGAATAATACCCCCCACTCAAAGCAGCTGAAAAAACTATAAAATTTACTCCAACATATCCCGCCCACACTCACCCCTCAGACCCCGAACCAACAAAACAAGGTTGACAACCCCAACAAACCACACCACCATACCCAAAACATGATCCCCGCTCCGGTAGGTTACGTATCCAACAGCCATACACAAACCCGCCGCAACCGCCGCAGAAACAACCCTAAAATCCATTTAATTAATTAATCTAAATGCCTCCGATAATCCAAGCAACATAAGCCGCCGGAATCGAAAGAGTTTTATAGTTTTACTCACAGATTATTTTATATACAATCATAATGTGATATAATTAATCATAGATTTACGATGGAAAAAGAAATCTCTGAATTTACGATAAAAAATAAGGTCACAGACGTAGGGCTCCGGCTAGCAATAGCCTCCCGTGTACCGGATGAAGTGGACATCAGAGTCGATAACATAACCGAAAACAAGGTCAAGGTATACCTTAAAGGCGATAAAAAAAGCGTTGAAAGATGCTATAAGTACCTAAAGAAACAAAAACTCGGAGAAGCCGAAGAATACACATTCTCAGAATTAAAGCCACTTGAAGCCTCCGGATGCATGGAAATCAACACCGACCGCTTCTTCCATAAACTCCAATGCGAACAACTAGGTAAATTCGTTGAAGTAGGAACCAAAGGATTCGGAGAACTAGGAAACAAGATGGAGGGAGTAGGCAGTAAGATGAACAACGGATTCGAAGGACTGGGTGATAAGATAAACGGGTTAGGGAACAAGATAGACAATCTAGGTGAAAAACTCGACGACCTACCTAAAAAACTCGCTGAAGAACTCAAACCACATCTAAAATAACCTGTACCATAAATGCCCAACCCCCTGTAAGCATAGTCTTCTCTTCACAGAATCACTATGATTCCTTAACTTCATATGAAGATGAAGAAATACGATCACCTCCCCCCTACAAACACTATTAGAGACCCAGTTCATCAAATACCTCAACGAAATCGGATTTGAGGTAAATGTAGGCGAACCAGACGACCGAACCTCATTCTACCACAAAACATTAAAATGGATCAAGGCAGATCCATCAAGGGAGAAGTTCACCAAGACCGGGTGGAGCAGCTGGAATTAAATTTTTGTTTTCTTTTGTTTCCATGGAGGAGATGGTAGATAAGGTCCTGAGCGTATCTGAAGTCTAACTGTTAGGTTGGATTTGAACGAAGACAGTAGCTGAAGCCAGCTATACACCTGTTATATGGCCAAGGCGAAGGAAGGACACGAAGTGTTTGCAGAGTTGCCCACATTATGGTTGTGTGCCCTTTTAATTTCAATATGTTTCATGCTCAACAGATTTTTCATTATTTGGTGTCTATTACGACCTACCGATGCCATGGTCCTCTCAATCATTGAAACTATATTCCACACCAAGATTTTCAATTAATGTCCTAAAGGATCCCTCTTTCATTTCTTCCAGTATTTTTTGGGGTGTAACCGAGGATCTTCGTTTAAACTGAAAAACTCCTGCTTCTTGATATTTACACAGTAATGCCAAAAGAAATGCTGAGGACTCAATCCAATTTACCTCCTTGGAAAAACCAATAACTCCAAGTGCCCCCGATATCTCTTTAAACGAATCCAAGGATCTCCCGATCTCACAGGCGTCAAGTATCAATATGCTTCTTTTTAACTTTGGTGATAAATCTCTAATTTCTATACCGAGGTCAATATCTCCATCGATCGCTGATATTTTTCTACGATGCTTCTTTTTACCACCCCTCCTTATTAGCTTTTTCTTCCCATGTCCGCTTAAAATTATAACATCGACACCTCTTTGATTCGCCGGTAAACTAACAAATTGCCGTACATCCTCAGCGAATCTTGATGATAGCATTGGTCTATGTATGATATATATCGGTTCTTCTTGTAGAGACAAAAGAGTCTCTATAGAGCCATATATTCTTGCAGTTGAACGTGTATCTGATATATCGTCGGCCCAATCTCCTTCAAGAATTAATATTTTCTCATATGCCATGAAATCACCAATAATTCTGAAATCATCTCATGCTTTTTGATACCCTACATCCGAAATGAATACATAGCCTTTCTTATTTTCCCTTTGAAATGCAGGGAATTCCATATAATTCCGTATATCCGAACCGCCCAATACCCCTCTGATGTTCTATTTAGATTCCCCTCGATATATATCCTTCGGTGTGGGTCTGCTCTAACTTCTTTCCTTGTTTTATTTATTTTATTTCGGAGGATTGTCTTCAATCTCCTCTCTCACGTAACCGTTTCTTGTTTTTATGAACTCGATCAGCTGTTTGAAGTGTGTTTTATGGGCGAGTATGTCCGGGCATCCGAGCAGGATCAGATGCTTTCTCGCCCGCGTCAAAGCAACATTAAGCTTCCGGTCCACCACCCCGTCAAAGGTAAGGGCCTGTAGGTTTCGGAGTTGCCGGCGGTAATTAACAGCAAAAGACAGGATGATTATCTCCCGCTCACTCCCCTGGAAACGCTCCACCGTATCCACCGTCACCCGACCCCGCAAGTCCTCCGGAAGCTTACAGGATATCTCAGCAATCTGAGCACGATAAGGGGTGATCACACCAACCGTCTCATCGCCGAAGTCCCCGCCATACACCCGGGCGATTGACTGCAATATACGGCTAACATACTCTGCCTCCTGCGTGTGAACCTTCGTCTGCCTCTCCCGCCGGGAGGGAATGAACAATATCCTTGACTTCGCAAGCATACACTCTATCGGATCACCTGAATCAGGCGAAAACCTTTGTCCGGTGTTCTTCTGCCAGTCATGCAGGGGCCTCAGTTTATCCGAGTAAAACATGTGGTTGGGGAATTCCGCCACCTCCGCATGCATCCGGCCCTGACATGACAGCACCCCGAAGGCATCAATCCAGCCCCTCCGTTGACAGCATCTGAGCAGCCGCTCAAAAAACGACGTCCGCAGGTCCTCAACACCCGCCGACTTCAAATCCTCATCCACAACAACCGTGTCCCTCCCCCTCTGGGCTACAATAGCAGGCAACTGTTTTTCGTCGCCGATCAAAATAAACCGGTCAACCTCGGAGAGCAAACCCGCCAGATGAGGCTCCAGCAACTGCGAGGCTTCATCAACAATCGCCGTTGAAAACCTCTTCAGGTGCAGCAAACCCCGGTTGCTCAGAAACCAGGAAACAGTCGAAACAAAAACCCGGGTTCCCCCGATAAGCTCCCGTATCTCCCGGACACTTTTACCCTGAACCAAGGTAGACAGATGGTTCCCCGTGTGCTTCGTGTTTTTTTTACCTCCCAGTCGAATAAAGAAAAGGTCTCCGCCAATATTTTTAAGCGCGTCACATATCTCATCCACCGACCTGTTCGTAAAAGCTAAAAGCAGAACATCCTCCCCCGTATTATCCATGAGATACCGCACCATCTCCCTGAGCATCATCGAGGTTTTCCCCGTCCCCGGGGGGCCTTGAAGCAGGAAATAATCCCTTGCACTCATCGCACTAGTCAGATGCCTGCATTGCTCCTCATTCAAACCCTCCGCCTTGATGGGTGGGATGGAGGTGAACTCCGGCTTCTTCAAGCCTAAAAGGATCCTCTTCTTCTCCCGGGGGGCTTTCAGGAAACTAAACAGTGACTGATACATCGTATTAAAGGAGACATCAAGAAAATCATGTTCAATCGCCCAACAACCAAGTTGATTAAAGCAGGTCCGGCTCAGTTGCCTGTTACGGAGACTGACCCTCACGTATTCATTATCAATCTCTGAGATCACGCATTTCAGGATCTGATGCCGCAGGGGTCTTGAACCCCCATCGGATTCAAGCGGATACAGGACGGCAATATCTCCAACACGAAAATTCGAGACCTTCAACGTCTTATCGGTGCGCCTGAAGACAAGGTTAAGGTTCTTGAAATCGCTGTCGTCTCCACTCAACTGCAGGTAAGCCAGGATATTGAACGACGCCTCCTTCTCACCCAAAGATTTCCGCCACAGGGAAGCAAATCCGTCGTTAGCCTCATCAACCCCGCTCCCGGTTTTCGCAATACGGTGTTCGCGGGCGATGAGAGACACAAAAGCATGAAAATATTTTTTTTCAAGCGGGGAGGCTGCGGACAAAGTGGAGCTGAAATCAAGGATGTCCTCCTCAAGGTATGGGGGGGCAACACCAAAGGAGCCGGGGTTTATCCGCTGGATTGATTCACCGGATCCCTCCGCTAATCCGTGCTCAATAGCAACTATCCGGTTTCTCAGCATCAAAGCATCCTGTTTCAGCTGGATGATGTTCACTGCATTCCGCAGGGGCTCAACCTCCGCGTTAGAATAAAGAATGTTGCCGCCCCCCGTACGATCCGGGAAAGAGGAATCCAGGAGCAGATTATAGCAGCTGACCTGCATCAAATGATTATCCCACATCCCAATATGCAACCCCGGCGCAGAACCGCTCTTCAACTCAACAATATTCTTGCGGTTGCCGTCGCCGGCATACTCGAACATCACATCAAGCCTACCCTGCAAACCATATTTATCAGACAGGAAGGTGGGCTCGATGACCGCCGAATCTATCTCCAGACACCGGACGATATCCCTGAGCGTGTCATACTGTCTCCGTGCGTTCTGCCGGAGGCGGTTAACCGTATCATCATCGAAGGAGGGCATTGTGGCCAGGGAGATGGAATTTCGCCGGATCTCATCCCCGAAGATTTCCTTAAACTGAGCGTGGGGGTCTATCAGCAGTTCATCGAAGCATGTGTTCACAACCTTGCCGAGAAGGATCGGCTCACTATCCTCAAACCCAACAAATTTTTTAAGCAGATACATGAGGGGATTAGCCCCACCCCGATTAAAGCATCCGGCAATCTCTGTTACATTAACTAAAAAATCCGGCTCAAGAACAACAAGAGAATCCTTTGTCGTGGAATATAATCCCTCCGTATCCGGCACCCTCCGGAGGTTAAATAAATGGAGTGTCGCAAACCGCCATACCACCTCACCTATATCACTGAACTTACCCCAGAAGGAGATGCTGACCGCACCAAGCTCCTCCGTATCACAAAAAAGATTGCACCGCCTTGAATCGCCGCCAACTACCTGCACCTCCCCGACACCCAAAACAGTTGCCCTCACAAAAGGAACAACCTCCCCCGTCACAGGCTTTCTTTGCAGCGTAAGACCCGGTTTATTTACATACATCTGCGTTAACTCATCTGGAGCCGGCTCCTTTGAGAAATATGAAATAATAAGACAAATCACTTTCACCCCGGAAAGATAATCATCCTCACCTGGAATGAACGCACCCTCATGAACAACCTTGTTTGCCAGAATCCTGAAGCCATGAATTTCCTCCGCCAACCCGGGGGGAACCTGATGCTTGTCAAGAACAAACACACAACGGGAATAAAGATTAGAGAAGAACTGGGGTTCTTCCTTCGTCAACTCCTTGAATAAGCTATCCAGAACTAAACGTAATTTCGGAATCTTTTCTCTCGGGGAAAGCCGGGTTTGCACTGCAACCTCAGACACCCCATTAAACAGGAACCGCGCCACCTCAGCTGAAATCATATACCCTCCTCCCAGAACTTAAACAGAACACTAATTATCATCTGATATCCTATTTAGAACCCTCACATATAATCCCCTCCACAGGCTCTGCTCCAACCCCTTTTTCCCCTTATTTCTTTTAGGGTTCAGGTGAAAAAAAATTGGTTGAAATGGCCAACGGCAAGGAACCAGGTGGAACCCCCGATAAAACACCAAAAATCAGAAACAACTGATTTAATCAAAGCCCTCGATTCGTTATAACCACCCCAAAAGCCCTGGTTAAAGCAAAGAAATTGGAGGCAGGGCAGCGTCTAGATATACAACTCAAGGTGAGAGGATATCTGGAGTTTCAGGAGGAGAAATAAGGGCACCATATAGAATATAAGAGAATGCCTTAATTAATCTCTGAATCTTTTTTTAGTGTATTCCCTGGCTTTTTTTACGTCAGTAATGGGCTCTACTCTGTTTCCAGATCTCACGAATAAAACATTCTGTTTTTGACCTCCTACAGGAGGTTCTAAGTATTGGGGTTCATCGCCTTTCTTTATATCTAGTATACATATCTGTCCATCATCCAAACTATCAAATCTAATTTTTATATAATAATTAAATACAGATACTCCCAGTTTGGATCCGATATACTGAGTTAGATCATGATGAAATGAATCTTGGTTCTTTTTTTT
>CBFCYF010000109.1:0-6246 GCA_965602195.1 uncultured archaeon
TTCACGGCAACAGGATTCTCGTGCTGGGATGTTCCGCCATATCCAAGCCGGCCATTGCCTCCACCACCCCAGCAATAAGCTGAGCCATTAGCTAAGACACCGCAGGAATGACTACTTCCAGCGGAGATGCATGTGAAATTATTTGGGGTGATGTTCACGGCAACAGGATTCTCGTGCTGGGATGTTCCGCCATATCCAAGCCGGCCATTGCCTCCACCACCCCAGCAATAAGCTGAGCCATTAGCTAAGACACCGCAGGAATGACTACTTCCAGCGGAGATGCATGTGAAATTATTTGGGGTGATGTTCACGGCAACAGGATTCTCGTGCTGATCTGTTCCGCCATAGCCAAGCTGGCCATAGCCCCCATAACCCCAGCAATAAGCTGAGCCATTGGCTAAGACGCCGCAGGAATGGCTATTTCCAGCAGAGATGCTTGTGAAATTAAAACCTTCAACCTCCTCAGCAGGCTCATCACTATCTCCGATGATATCACTCACATTCTTAACGCCACTCCAATCCTCAAAGCTGCCGTTAACAGTAATATCCTGGCCATCGCTTAGATTCAGGTAGGGGGTGAACCATGATTTCTCTGTGTTGTTGATGTTATTTAGGGTATCATTCGCCCAGATTGTTACGTTGTAGGTTCCATGCGGATAGAATTGTGCTGTTAAACTGCAGTTATAAACATCAGCTGTTTCATTGCTCATGGTTAGATTCTGCCATAAGGTTCCGTTCAGGTAATAAATCTCGGCTTTAACAACAGAGACATTAGAGGAATCGGTTACAGTCGCATTAATCTCTAATACGGTGCCATTTAAAACTTTTTGCGGTGTTATGATTATGTTCGTTACAGAGGGGGGTGTTGTCCCTGGTACTGCTGTCATGAAATTAATTGTTGGAAAATTTCCTCCCTCAACGGTCGGCATCCACCGGTCAACCGTCTTCCAGTATCCTTGAGTGAAGACCAGTATATAATTAACCTCATCCGCTGCTGTGGCATTAGTTGTGTTATACCTTACCCTTAAACCCTCTGTAGATGAATTCCATAAGCCGACATCTTGGAACGTTATGTTCTCTGTTTCGTTGAAGCGAACCCATGCGATAACGTTATCGTTTACCGCATCAGAGGAGGTGGAATTGTCATAGATCAGGGAATAATTTGAGTTTGTGTAGTTATTCCACTGGTCTTTCGCCAATGAGGTTATCGGGTCGTCTGTCCCGTTCTCTAAGTGATAGCGATCGTCTGAAACTGAAGAGCCCAATGTTCCCCCGATGTCTGACCATAGATTATTCGCACTTACATTAAAGTCATACAAGAGATAAGCCAGATAGTCAACATCCTCTGTCCTCATAGTGATATTGAGGTGTAATTGCGATTCCTCTGTTAGTGATTTCTCCGCCCCCACACTTGAAGAAGGCTCTGGCTCTATGTACTTGCGGACGCGAAACGTGTCTGCATAGATATCCGGGTGATCTGGAGTTAGTCTCTCATCATGCCACACTACAAGGAACTTTCCATACCCGTAGGCCACTGAGGGGTGTCCTTGATCATCGGATGCTGTCGATATACTGAAATCGTCCTGATATACTGTGCCGTCGGGGTACAGGATCTCAGCATAGATATCAGTATTTGCACCCCTAGAATCCCCCCAGGCTGCAAAGAACTTCCTGTCACCATAGGCTACAGAGGGATAAGTCTGGCTGTTAGAGGCTGTCGATATAATGAAATCGTCCTTGTATACCGTACCATTCGAGTACAGGATCTCAGCATAGATATCAGTATTTGCACCTCTGGAATCATCCCAAGCTACAAAGAACTTCCCGTCACCATAGGCTGCAGAGGGATGAGTCTGGCTGTTAGAGGCTGTCGATATGCTGAAATCGTCCTTGTATACCGTACCATTCGAGTACAGGATCTCAGCATAGATATCATAGCTCCCGCTTACGCCATTATGCCATACCACCAAGAACTTCCCGTCACCATAGGCTACGGATGGCTCGTCCTGTTCATCGGATGCTGTCGATATGCTGAAATCGTCCTTGTATACTGTACCGTTAGTATATAGAATTTCAGCATAGACATCATAGCTTCCGCTTACGCCACTCTGCCAGGCTATAAAGAACTTCCCGTCACCATAGGCTACGGATGTATAAACCTGGTAATTAGCAGCAGTTGATATGCTGAAATCATCTTTGAATACTGTGCCGTTTGGGTACAGGATTTCAGCATAGACATCATCATTAACTCCATTATCAGTATGCCATACTACAATGAACTTGCCATCACCATAGGCTGCGGAGGGAAAAGCTTGGTCATTACCGGCTGTTGTTATACTGAAATCATCCTTGCAGGTCATGCAATCAGGGTATGTGGTTTCGGCATAGATATCAAAATCAACAGCACTTCGACCATCCTGCCATCCTAGAAAGAATTTTCCATCCCCGTATGCCACGGATGAATAACATTGAGGATTGGTGGGTGTTGATACCTCGAAATCATTTGAATATTCAAGAACCATATCAAATGTTGACGTGTAATCTGAAGCGGAACTCGCTGACGGATTCCCATAGTACATGTATATCGTCGCATTTCCACTTGATTTGATATAGGTTACTTTAACCCAGATTGTTGAGTTTCCGCCGGTGATGTTGCAGGTTTCAACCCAGAAGTCCTGGGAGGTCTCTGTTCCTGAATTTTCATGGTAGCTGAACCTTATGTCACTGCAATCAGACTGGAGTTTACCTGCATTGTACTCATCAGTCAGATTGGTCTCTATCCTGGCCTGATAATTCGTTAAGTTCGTGGTATCGTTATTATTGGTCACAGTAACTGCCTCCCGGTAACCCCAGGAGGAGTACATCCAGGCCTTTAAACCGCTAATCTTTCCAGATAACAGGCTCTCTCCAGTGGCAGTTAAATTGAGATTAAGGGGTGCAGGATCATTATCAATTGAAAGTCCTCCGGTGTATGTCCTTGCATCCTTTAACTCTTCAGAGCCGGGGGAGGAGGAAGGCTCCGGGGAAATGTATTTGCGGATTCTGATATCATCGTAATAAGCCTTCACTCCCTGAAACTCAAAATTTCCCCGAAATACTATGTTGGTTATCTGGGAACCAACCATCTGAAAACCAGCATTAGTTGCCTTGTTCACATCGTTTATATCCAGATCATACTGGTCATTTGTTAAGTCGACGTTATAGACCTTAAAGTTATACCACGTATCTGCTGAATAAGCCATTACGTCCTGCCATGAACCGTTATAATACCCTATCTGCCCGTTTTCTTTAAAAGCTAAGGTAACCATTAAGTTAGCGTTGACTTCATCTGTCAATCGCTGATATGTTTTCTTATCTGTTTGAGCTGCCCTGCCATAGAACTCCCAACAAAGATTGCCTGTTTGGGTATCTATTTCCGTGATTGCCCTGTATGAACTGACTGCCCCCGATTGATGCATCTCTGCAGATTTTTTGCTGGGTCCGCCGCGGTTGACTGTTTCGTTAACGATGAAATCCCCTTGATTGCCGGATTCTTCACGCCACTCTGGCGGTGAGTTCTCACCAGTTGATCTGTCATCAAATCCCTGGTAGAATATGAAAGTTCCTGCTCCATCGCTTTCACGTATCGCGTCTGGATTCCCGTAGTACATGTATATTGTCGCGTTTCCGCTTGATTCGACATAGTTGACTTCAACCCAGATTGTTGAGTTCCCGCCGGAGGTGTTGCAGGTCTCAATCCAGAAGTCCAGCGGGGTTTCTGTTCCAGAGTTGTTGCAGGTGAACCTTAGGTCATCACAGTCCGGCTGTAGCCTGCCTGCATTGTGTTCATCGGTCAGATTCATCTCTATCTCAACTGAATAATTCGCCAGGTTCTCTGTGTCGTTATTATTGGTTATTGTTATTGGTTTTCTATAATCCCATGAGTTATGCCACCAATCACTTGCTTGTTGACTGAAGGTATAGCTGACATTTGTATCTTTCTGACGGGTGTAGATAAGAGGAGAGATAGCTCCATCAGTCTGATTGAAAACAGCGACCATGTGCTTGTTTTCCATTACGGATTCGTTCACTCCGTCATTGTTGTAGTCTATGTGGTAGGCGGAGACGTTCTCTCCGGAATAAAGGTGGAGGCTGTTGCTTCCGATTTTAGAGCCGGCGGAGTTGTTAGCCCTTACGGTTACGTTATATACCCCCACCGTGTTGGTTGAATTAGTTGTCCAGTTCCCCCTATATGAGGATCCAGAGTAATGATCTAAGGTAGTTGAGTTCTCTACCACGCCATTGATTGTGAAGTTCGCCGTTACTGTTGCATTTGTTACTGGATCGCCACATGTGTCTGTGACGTTCGCCTCAACATAGATTGTGTGGAACCTGTCAAAGAATTTGTCAAGATCAGAGTAAGAAGAGTTTCTGTAGGTCTCTACCGTAACGGTTGAGGGTAATATTGTGGAGGCAGTCATGAAGTTCACTGTGGGAAAGCCCCCTCCCTCAACAGTCGGCATCCACCTGTCAACAGTCTTCCAGTCTCCTTTCGTGAAAGCCAGTATATAGTTAACTTCATCTGTTGCTGTTGCGTTGGTGGTGTTATATCTTATTCTCAGTCCCTCCGCGGATGAATTCCACAAGCCGACGTCCTGGAACGTGATATTCTCAGATTCATTGAAGCGAATCCACGCGATAACGTTGTCGTTGACGGAATCCCCGCCAGAGGAATTATCATAAATCAAAGAATAATTTGAATTTACAGATGTATAGGAATTCCACTGGTCGGCTGTCAGGTCGGTTACCAACCCGTCGGTTCCGTTCTCCAAGTGGTAGCGGTCGTCTGAGACCGATGAGCCTAAGGTTCCTGCAATATCCGACCAGACATCACTTATATTCTGGATACATGAGTCGAAGTTATGCAGTTTATAAACCAGGTAATCAGCGTCTCCTGTCCTCATCTGAATAGTGAGGTTGAATGATGTGTTGATTTCAGGAGGGGGGGTGTAGGGGCTTACATTGGCACGGATCATATTATAGCCGGTTGTGCTTGGAGTAGCCCAAAACCAGTAGTGCTCTAACCAGTAACTTCCCGTTTTATAGTAATTGATGTCTAGGTCAATGCCATCTGTATCGTCTCTTAGTGCGCTTGGGTACTCACTGCCTCCAACCTTGCTAACATACTCGATGCCGATGAAAAAACTTCCCGAGTTTATTACAACATCAAGGCTGCTCAGATTAATCATAGCCCAGTCACTATGCCATGTGTTTATGACTTGGTTGTCTGTTGTTCCCAAGTCAGTGCCTGGTTGTCCCGCTCCTATAACATCATATATATGAGCCTTCACGGTGACGCTGGTTGCACTAGCCGCAGTATTGTACATGTAGAATTCTGTTAACTCGATCTTAACAGGGTACTCGGTTGGTGTAAGCTTAACGACGATGATATCACCAGGAACCCAATCAGAACTAAAGGACTCTGCAGTACCGCTATCAACTTTAAGCTGCTGCATTGGGTCAACGGCAAGCATCCAGGTCCTTGCTTCGGTAAACGTTTGTGAGTCATGACTAACTTCAATTGCACCTAGTTCATACAGGTAGGGGCTGATTCCGGGCACCTGGATTAGGTAGCTAACAATTGAATTATTTGTTAGGTTGCGCCACTCCAAAATCTTCGTGTTGTTTACAATGGTTATCTTTGCATGGCCGCTGTCAACAACATCAAACTCCGATGGCAAAAATTCTTTTAGGGTGAATGAGTCAACATCAACGTATGAAACAATCTCTATCGATGATCTGAAGGCTCCTTTTTTTGGGTCTACGCACACAGGCACCTGCCTTATGATATCGAAAGCATAATACTCTTTCACAGTAAAGTATGAATTTATTGATGAGTTAATCCCCCGGGTCAATGCTGTTGCCTTCAACATGTAATCCCCTTCACTGGTTGTTGGATAACTGGCTTCATAAATACCTTTTCCTGTTTCTTTTATCGAATTATCTTCAGTTGAAAACGATGTTACCTCCCCCCCCGGGTCTGTGACATCCAGAAACACATTTACTCCTGACGCTAGGTATCCCTCACTATCCAATACAACCATTATTAATTCCGCTGTCTCATCCGGTTTATAAATGCTTTTCTTGGTGTTTATCGAAATCAAACCCCACGTAAACCACAACTCCTCCTGCCACCCATCCAAGTCCACAACAAGTTTATATAACCCCGGCCGTATCTTCTTCCTATGAGGTATCCTTATCTTCTAT
>CBFCYF010000110.1:0-6154 GCA_965602195.1 uncultured archaeon
TTAGGTTACTGAAGTTTCTAAAATTTCTTTTTTTTGTTACAGCACCTGAATCCCTAAAGTATCGATTAAAGAATAGGGGTTATACCCTGTGGATAGACCCTGGTTTTTTTTCAAAATATGTGGGTAAGAGCCAGGATCCGATGATTAATGCAAGAGATTTGAATTCAATGTTATACAAATATATTACCATAAATTTAATCCAGTTGTTGAGATATGAAGATAAGAATTCCATGCATTTTTCAATTGAAGCGAGAACCCCGTTTCTAGATTATAGGCTGGTGGAGTTTATTTTTTCTCTACCCTCAGATATGAAGATTAGGGATGGCACAACAAAGTACGTTTTCAGGGAGGCTATGGCGGGTATTTTACCTGAAGAAATACGGTTAAGGCAGGATAAAATTGGTTTTCAGACTCCTGAGGAAGAGTGGTTTAGGGGGGAGGAGGTAAAAAAATTTGTGCTGGACATACTTGAGTCAGAGTCGTTTAGGAATAGACCTTACTTTAACGCAGGGTATATAACCCAAGAGTTTAATGCGCATGTTTCAGGCAATAAGAATATGGGATCTCAAATCTGGAAATGGATAAACCTGGAGTTGTGGCTCCGGGAGTTTATTGATGGAAAGTAATTACCTTCTTCCGTGTAGGGGCTTTTGAACACTTTAATCATGTATTTTTGATATTATTTCAACTATCTTTAAACCTGCTTTTCCTTTTCCGAAGGGATTTCTCTGCTCTCCTTTAGGTTTAAATTCATTTACTGCTTTTATAATCCTCTTCTTATTTGTTCCAGCTAGAACATTCCAACCATCTTCTACGGTTTCAACCCATTCAGTATTTTCCCTTAAGGTGATGCATGGAACCTGGAGGAAATAGGCTTCCTTTTGAACCCCACCTGAATCGGTGATGATCTTATGTGAGTTTTTTTCAAGTACTAGGAAATCCAGATAACCTACAGGTTTAAGTATCCGGATATTTTCTGCGTTATTGAGTTTATTCCAAAATCCGTATTTTCTCAGATATTTTTCAGTTCTTGGGTGTACCGGAAAAACTATTTCTTCGTTAATGTCCAATAAGGCCTCACATATTCCCTCAAGATTTTTTTTATTATCTGTATTCCCCACCCGATGGATCGTTAAGAGTAAATATCCCTCCTTATTCAACCCTAATCTCCCTAAAATTTCTGATTTCTTTTCCGCAATTCTCATATTACAAAAAACTGCATCCAGCATCACATCACCGCAATTGTATACTCCTTTTTCAATACCCTCCCTCCTCAGGTTCTTAACTGCGGTTTGAGTTGATGCAAATAACATATCCGATATGTGGTCAGTTACAATCCTGTTAATCTCTTCAGGCATCCCCCGGTCAAAACTTCTAAGACCCGACTCTATATGCCCTATAGTAATATGTAGTTTAACTGCAGCCAGAGCACCTGCCAGGGTTGAGTTGGTGTCTCCGTATACGAGTACAATATCCGCTCTTTCCTTTAGCAGAACCTCCTCAATTCTTTTCATCATCTCACCAGTCTGATATCCCTGCATCCCCGATCCCACACCCAGATTGTACTCGGGCTCCGGTATCTCTAATTCCCTGAAGAATTTTCTTGATAATTCTTCATCATAGTGCTGTCCAGTGTGAACTATAATATGTTGATGGTTTTCATCCAACTCCCTTGAAATTGGTGCCAGTTTAATGAATTGTGGTCTGGCACCAACTATAGACAGTACCCTCATGTTTTTTTTATTGAATTATAGAGTATAGCCATACTTTCTAATAACCAACAAAATTCATTTCATGAATTTTCTTGTTGGATTTTTATACTTATTTCTGAGTAAATATCTGTAAGCTTCCTGGATTCTCTCTCCCAATTAAACTCCTCTGACACCAATTTCTGTCCACGACGCCCATATTCCCCATATTTTATAGGATCATCATATATGTCCTTTATTTTCTCAGCCAGATTGTGTGGTGTGGGGGGCTCGACAAATATCAGTGTATTAGGAAACAATCTCTTAAATGATTTCAGCGGTGTTGCTATCACCGGTTTTCCAAGAGCCATATACAGAAATATTTTGTTTGGCAGCGATTTATCTATATAACTGCTTATCTGATAAGGTATAATGCATACGTCACTTCCTTTTATCAGTTTCACACCCTCACTAAGCGGTTTAAATCCAGTGAAAATAAACATCTCCTCTAATTTATTATCTTCCACCTCTCCTTCAAGTTTTTCCCTATATCTGCCCTCCCCGATAATAAGAAAAACCAGCGGTATGTCTCTAAGTTCCTTTGATGCGTCTATGAGTAAATCTAATCCCCTATGTCTGCCATTAATTCCACCAAAATAAGTGATGATGAATCTATCTGCGGGCATATTAATGCCTGATTCTCCTGGAGATTCTGGATTTAAATCCCTTAATTCTGGAACATTTCGCACGATAACTATTTTATCCGCCAGATCCTGTATAACCGACCACCTCCTTACCAGCTTCCTCTTCTCATCATCGATTATCGTTACATAATGATCTGCGAGAAAACACGCAGTAAATTCAGCAAGCAGGAAACATAAGTAGGAAGAATATTTTAATATGAAATTTCTTGAGTACGTCAACACAAGTTCCGGCCAGCCCTCATGTACGTCGATTATAGTTGGTTTCCTGTATACTAACTTGGATAAAATCAAAACAAAAATTAGCGATAAGTCGTTGATGTGGATGACATCCAGATGTTTTATTTTTTTATATGCTGGCAGCAACCGGAAAATATTTATGATTTCAAACAGGAAGGGAAAAGACGTGGCAGATACAATAGGTTTAAAGTAATTAACTTCTACCTCTTCCACTTCAAAATTATCCCTCGTATCAGAACCTGTTTTATTTGCAAAAACATACACCTTGTGTCCTTCTTTAATCAGAGTTTTAATTTCTCTCTCTATCCTATCATCTGCCGGAAACCTTGAGTGAGTGAAGACCCCGATATTCATGATTTCCCCCCGCAGGTGTATTCTTTACAAACATCAAAAATCTTCTCGGATATGAGGCGCCATTCGTATTTATCTTCAACTGCTTTCCTGCCGTTTTCACCTAATTCTGTTGATAGAGCTTTATCGTGGATTAACCTGATTATCGCATCTGAAAATCTTTCATAATCTGGTTCTGTTGCAATACCTGAATTATTTGTCTCAATCACATCAACAAGATCCTGGATTTGTATTGTAACTGTTGGTTTACCCCCAGACATATACTCCAAGAATTTAATGGGGTTGCCTGCATAACCTCTTTTATCCTCCATTCTGTTATTTTTTAACTCATGGTTTGGATAGTAGGTACAAACATCGGAAGCAGCTATAAAATATGGAATTTTATCTGGATTCTGATATCCTGTAAGGACAACGCTTTCCCCTAACTCCTCATCGGATACAAGTTTCTCAATGTCACCTCTTATCGGCCCATCACCAACCAGCAGCAGCTTAGCATCAGGAACAGTTTTCAGAACTAGTTTAAATGATAAAACAATGTTTTCTATCCCATGCCACGGTCTGAAATTACCGACGAAAAGGATGGTGGGGTCCTCACCCAAACCATAACGTTCACGTATGATGTCTCCTGTGATGTCCGGATTGAATAAGTCTGTATCCACTCCATTGGGGATTACATGTATCCTTGAGGGCTCTACATTAAATTCCTCGGTTAAATATCTCTTTAGGCTCTCTGTGACAGTAATCAAGACATCTACGTGATTATATGAATATTTTTCAAGTAGCCTGAAGAGCATATATCTTATACTATTTCGTTTCATTGCATCTTTGGAAATCAATTCCTCACTGCTAATCCCGTTAACTTCCATGACGATATTGTTTTTCTTCCAGGAAAAAAAGCGATAGTATGGAACCATAAAACTATCCGTGTAAACCATGTCTGAATCATGTATGGATTCATTGATCATATGAAATAATCTGATAAATTTAAATACCGCAAACGGGTTGTTCAACAACGTCTTAAAATCATCTACTCCTACATCAATGTCTTTATATGATTTCACTGATGATAGCAATGCGTTATCATCTAACCTAGATCTTGACAACAGATTGATGTCACAATAATTGGACATCCCGTTTATCAGATTCTTTATCCTTAAAGCCTGCCCGCTATCTGAATTCAGATCATCTAATGTTATCAACCACATTTTCCCCTGAATCCGATATTTCACCATTATGGCCCTTTATCACATCCTCCATAGCCCCCACATACCTTTTGCTGATCACACCCCACCCGTATTTTTTTGCAGTTTTTAACGCATTTTTTCTGATTTCATCCATCTGCTCATACCTAAACGCCTTTATGATTTTGTTTGCCAGATCCTCTGAGTCATTGGGTTTGATTATGAAACCGTTATATTCATCTCTAACAATATCGGGTATCCCGCTAACATCACTTGCTATCAGCGGTTTTCCTGATGCCATAGCCTCTAGAACCACCGCAGGCATGCCTTCAGTTTCTCCATATCTATCAATTATTGAAGGAATAACAACGAGGTCACTTAAAGCATAGTAGTCTATAATCTTGTCATGATCAATACTACCCATAAAGCATATATACTTGTCCATATTCAGCCTCCCTACTCTTTCCTTTAGCCTCTTCTCTAATCCACCACCACCAATGATTATAAGTTGGACATCATCAATTACCTGTGCTACAGCCTTCATAGCATCTATCAGATACTCCACACCCTTCTTATGAGTTAATCTACCCACATATAATATAATATTCTTTGATTGTATGCCGAGTTTTTCCTTAAGTGCTTTTTTATCTTCCAGCACAACAAAATTTTTTAGGCTTACGCCCATAGCTGATGTATCCGCATTTAGGTGGAATCCAACGAAATCCTCAAGGGTATCTCTAACATAACTACCATCTGTGATAACCTTATCTGTGTTGTTAACAATAAATTTCGCTATCTTCCTGCCAAAAACGATGTTTTTAAGAGCGAAAAGACCTGCCGCATGTACTGTCATCAAATGCGATATACCGTAATGTTTTCTGAAAACAGACGCAATAAATCCAGATGGAACAATCCAATGGGAATTAATAACATCAATTTTCTCTTTTCTCATCACCTTCCTAAGGGAATAAGCCTGCGACAAAACAAAAAAAGGGATTTGAATCCTGGCAAACAAGCTTTTCCTTATGTTTGATGAGATTCCGCCGTGATACGCTATCCTCTGCAATCTCCGGGGGAACATGTATTGGAATCTATGTACCTCCACCCCCCCCATAACCTCATAACCCCGGGTTTCATAATCATGGGGTGCAACCACGCTAACCTCCACTCCTTTTTTCACTAAATTCCTTGCTAGGGCATATACAAATTGACCCGAGAAGTCACCTTCGTATCTGGGAAAAGATGTAGTTAATATGCAAACCCTCATTTTACTTATCCTCTAGTTTGTATAAGATTTCATATTTAACAGACAGGTAATCATCAATCATCTCTCACAACCCTGAAGATGGCTATTTGCAGATTACCCTCTTTTTCCTGTCTGTAAATCCCCTCCAGATTACTGAAATTCTTTAGTTTTTCATAGGGCGGTGATATGTTATAACCTAGCGATCGACGATTCAAAATCAAGTAATCAATACTCTCTTCGGCGATGAAATTGTTTATGTAGGATTCATTTATTGAATCTTCAGGGATCATGTAATGCAGATACCAGTATGGTATTCTGCAATTTTGTCTATACCATTGATATCCAAGATCAGAATTTATGACTAAGTAGATGCAGTCAGTTGAAAGAACCCGGTTAGATGAGTTTATATTCCCCTCAACCCAGCCCCTTGCGTTATCCCAACCAAGCTCAGCTCCGAGATGATGTATCCTTATTTCATGATATCTTACATATTCTAACATACAGAAAATACTAAACAATATGATTGCCAGTATACATGCTGCCCTGAGGGCGTTTAGCAGTCTTGTGTTTTTTACACGTATCCTGAAGATATTGATGGATAGATAAATAAGTGATGCGAATGCTAAAGGAAAAAGCAGTTCTTGGGGGGGGCATGAGGTCATGTATACATCAATACAGGCAAATACAAGTACGCCGATTACTGCCGTAATCTTTAGGAAACTACATGGGAGATTTTTATAGCTAAAA
>CBFCYF010000111.1:0-6102 GCA_965602195.1 uncultured archaeon
GAATTCATGGATCCGTATTCTTCCCCAATGCAACGTTACGGGGTACTCCCACCCGAGGTAGCTGTAGATGAACCTCTGCCTCTTCTCCGAGTCCATGAGGTCTTTACCCCGGATAATGTGTGTGATCCCAAGGATATGGTCTTCTATCGCGGATTCAAAATCCAGCATTGGCCATACACTATATCTATTTCCAACCCTCGGATGTTCCTCCTTAACGACCCTGAATGCCACCCAATCCCTCAATGCAGGATCCTTATTTTCTATATCCGTCTTTATTCTTAAAACGCATTCTCCCTCCATATACTCTCCCTGAAGCATCCTCTCCCATAATTCAAGGTTCTTTTTGGGGGTGGTGTCTCTGTGGGGGCATCTCTTTTTTTTATCCTTCAACTTCTTGAATTCTTTCTGTGTACAGAAGCACACATATGCGTTACCTGTCTTGATTAGTTCCTCAGCGAACCTGTAATACTCTTTGATTCTGTCGGATGCGTAGTAGATTTCATCCGGCCTGCAGTTAAGCCACCTGCAATCCTCGATGTACCATCCATATGCCTCAGGCATCGGCTTCTTGATCTTGGGGTCGGTGTCATCAAATCTAAGAATAAATTTTCCGTGGTATCTTTTGGAGAGCTCTGAGTTTACGATTATGCCTCTGGCTGATCCGAGGGTTGCAGGACCGTTGGGGTTTGGGGCGAATCTCATAACAACCTCCCGGGGATTTCCGGGAAGCTTCAGTTCCGTTTCTTTTTCCTCAGTATCTCTCTCCTCTAGCTTATATCTTTTAAGTTCCGCGGCTTCCATAGCGTTTACCTTGCCGACAATGGAATCAATCAACTCCATCATCTGGTTTATGTTGTTTTTTGCCTGCGGATACTCTGAAATAACCCTCCCCATAACTGCTTTCTTATTGGCTCTTCCATATTCCAGTCTGTTCTGTATTGCATTTCTCTTTATTATATCTCGGATGCCGGTCATCTTTCAGGAAATACTCTATCTTATTCTTAAAATATAGCCGTAGGTGTTAATAATATGTGTCAAACCACAACAAGAAATAAAGTCTGTCTCTCCTGTGAGTGTGATAAATCCTATAAACGCTTCATTGTTTCGTCTACAATCCCAGGATCATATCCTTCCTCCTCCAGTATCTTCTTCAGCATCTCAGGATCTTCTCCGTTGCTCAGCTCCTCTCCCACCCAATCTACCATATCATCTTCTTCTTTGTCTTTCTTCGTATGTTTCTTCTTTTCCATCATTTTATATGCTACAACTGCGATAGCGCAGATTATAATGAGTGGAACTAAGAACATGAGGTAGTAAGTGTATTGGAAAGCGTCTTTCTCTCCACAATCCGGATCCTCGTCAACCGCACAGTCTGGATCACATCTGCCGTCTTCTGATCCATCGCAGTAGTCGTCCTGCCCTCCAGAGGGACAGTCTAGGGGGCAGTTGAGGTGGTTTTCGATACCGACTTCGCAGGTAATGTTGTTGTTGCAGATGCAGTCGGGATCCTGCATTCTCCCGCAGTCCGGGTCACATATGCCTTCATCCATCCCGTCACAGTAGTTGTCCTGCCCTCCAGAGGGACAGTCTTGGGGGCAGTTGATGTAGTTTTCTTCTCTATTTAGCTCTGACTCACATATGGTGTTGTTGTTACAAACCAGAATCGTTGTTGTGGTTGTAGTTGTTGGTTTTATGGTGGTTGTTGATATTGTTGTTGATGAGGTGGTTGCGTTCATTGAGGTTGTCGTCGATGAGGAGGTTGTGGATGTGACTGTGGTGCTCGTCGATGAGGTGGTGGTGGTTGTTCTTGGCGTAGGTTTTGGGGGTTTCGGTTTTTTAATGGTTGTTGTTGTGGGTGCGCTTCCAACCTTAACTGCGATGCAACTGCTTTTCCCTCCCTCATCGCATAACGCCTTCATGTAATATGTGGTTTCTTTTGTAGGTGACCACTGCACTTCACCGGAAGAGATAGTGTATGAGAAGGCAGGTGAACCCTCACATTGTGTTTCGAATACATCTAATAATCCGGTTCCGTATTGGCAATCCGAGATACACCTGCAATCACCCACATAACATTCAGGGCATGATATTGAGACTCCGTATGCTATCCCTGCCAGCATCAGCAATACTACGCCCCCCATTATCTTGTTTATTATTTTGTCGGACATGTTATATCTCCTACCTCAGTTGATTTAGGTCACGCAATTGGGTCTGTCAACTTTGAGTCGGATTCCTTATATGCTCTCCATGATACTTCATAGTCGCCGGTTTCTACGATAGAACAATAAATAATTCCTAGAGCTGTCCCGGTTCCTTCCGGGGCTCTTGATGGCGAGACAGTTACAATTTTTCCTGTTTTGGCATCCTTGGATAGTAATAATACCATAATCTCCTCCCCGGTATTGCTTTCATAATCTAGGCTGCACTGATTTCCTCCTCACTGAAGGAGGTGTAGGTCCTCAGGTAATCCATTATCTCATCCTTCACTTTCTTCTCGAAATCGGAGGCCGCGGAATTCAGGGCGAGGAAGAACACTGAAGATGCTCCAAGTAAAAATATGGTCCCCTTCTTTGTTAATTTGAACATTTTCTTATGGTATGTTAAATAAATTAGGTTAATCTGCTATAAAAACCTGTTGTCGACTATAGGTGTTCAATAAGCGCTCTGCACCGAAGCAGGGATGTTATTGATATGCTGGTGGTGGTACTCCCGGCCCTAAAGAACAGACATCATATTCTCCATCGCCGTTGGAGTCTTCGCAGTAGCATAGTAGACCTTCTGCGTTTGTATCCCCACATGAGGTTCCATCATAACATGAGCTGCACGGGGATGGCGCTGGCCCTGGTGGTGTCGGCCCTGGCCCTGGAGGTATGGGTCCTGGTAGTGACATACAGCATATGTCGCTTGCGTTAGTGCATGCTGCTGGCATTTGCACTTCTGTGCCGCTGCATGATGTTTTGCAGGTTCCTGGGCATTGTGGCATTGGTAGGCAGCAGGTTTCTGTTGCTGCGCAATCTAATGCCCCTACGTCGAATTCTGTGTTGTTGTCGCATTTGCTCTTGCATGCTGCGGGCGGGGTGCAGGTTGGTGTGGGTCCCGGTCCTGGGGGTATTGGCCCTGGGGGTACGGGTCTCAAAAAACAGAGTTCATACTGATTATCGCCGTCTACATCAATACAATTACACTTTAAACCGCCTGGATTTTTCTCGTCACATACTGTTCCATCCCAACACTCTGTGCAATGATCGTTTGGAGGCATCACTGGACTTAAGTGACAGATTTCATATCTGCCGTCACCGTTCATATCCATGCAACTACATCTCTGATCCCTGGAATTTTTCCCACCACAGGATGTACCATCTGCACAAGTCGCGCAGTGTTTTACCGACCATCTCTTTGATGGTGAAGGTATCACGCCGGCAGGGATTTTAGCATCGACCTTACTAATGAGTCCACTGATGGTAGAGCAGTCTGCTGTTGCAGTATCCGGTGTCCCGAAATAGAATTCAATTAGATTATTTACTTCATCATGTGTTACTGCAGCACTGGATGGATCACTCAGATAACTGGAGATTGCCTTCTTTAATATGAACTGAAAGTCTTCATCGTATGGGCAAACGTCTGCATGGGCAAGTGTGGCACCTCCTAATAAGGAAAAAACAATTACCCCAACTAAATATATCCTTCTTAATTCCAGAATAGTTTTCATGATTCATACCTCTTTTTTTTGAGTTTAACATAAACTAACAGCATTTACCTAGATGCTCACAGCACTCCTCTTTTGTTACTAATTCAAATTGAGATAGCTTGGTGTCACAGGTACCGCCCTCGTCTGCGGCATTACAGGCGGCTATCTGAAAATCGGAGAGTTCTCCGGCACTTGGGATGGTACTTGTTGTCCCCTCAACTCCATCTTTAGATAATCCGGGCATAAGGAAAGATACTCCTACAATAAAAACTCCCAGAATCACAACCCCTATAATTAGATTTTTGTTTACCATTTTATCTGATTCACGTATTTATTTATTTGTAGTGATTGCTATATAAACTTATTGTTCTAACAACAGTATCCGTGTTCATCACAGCAATCCTGTTTATATCCCGGCCATATCAAATCAAGGGTACTACAACTGCCTGTATCCTGTGCATTTTCACATAGTATCGGGTCTGTTAATGGAATAGTTGTGGTTGTAGTCAGACCCGGCCCACATATGCACTCACCTTCCTCTTCCACGCACCCGTATCCTGTTGGGCAGTAGCCGTCGCAGTCGGGGTGGCTTTCATAACATGTTCTTGGTGGGGGTGTTGGGGGGCAGTCGCATTTGAATTCCTCTATTCTGGTTCCATGGCTTAGGTAGTTGATTATCGGGCACGCTGCCAGGACAATCACTAAGCCGACGAAGACCTTAAGTATCCTGCTTTTCGCATTATTTCTTTCTCTCGTATCTTCTGTTGTCAGATATGTTATCCCTGAGAGTATTAATGTTACTGTGGCAACTAAACCTAAAATAATCCATATAGCGCAGAGGATGAGTGCAACTAGATAATTCGTCTTCAAGTAGATTTCCTCTCCAGTCGTCATCGCCGTACACGGGTATGCCAGTGCAAGTAGCAGGATGATTCCTACAGAGGCGGCTATGGTTGTTTTCATTATGTCTCCATTTCTTTCATTGCTTTATCCAGGAGCCCGGGATCATATCCGCCCTCCTCCAGTAACCCCCTTAATGTCTCCGGGTTCTCTCCATCTCCCAGCTCACCCCGCAACCACTCTATTGTAGCCTTATCGTCCTTCCCCCTATCTTTCCCCCTTCTGTACATCACGTAGATGATTACGATGACAGCTAATGATATTATTAATACAACAACAGCGAGTGCAGTCGTCAAATCCAAGGAAGCTTCCCCTACTATACAATCCGGGTCTGCCTCCGGCCTACAGTCCGGGTCGCATACACCATCCTCTAAACCATCACAGTATCTGTCCCCTCCCCCTGATGGACAGTCTTTCGGGCAGAATAAATAGTTCTCTCCAGGGTCACAGAACCCGTCTCCACACTCTACAGTGGTCGTGGTTGGTGGAGTTCCTGTGGCAGTTCCCAAATTTAAAGTTAAAGGCACATTTTCTATAATCATGGGAGCTGCTACAGAGACACATTGTGCCAGAATCGGGAATAATCCAATTAATAAAACACATTTTTTCGCATTCATTTTATGGTTTTATATATCCCTGTCTCCCTGATGGTCTGGGGGTTGAGAGACCACAGGCTAGACGATTACTAAAAAAACGGCAATTCTATGATCTCCTCCTCCTCCGTAACTAAAACAAACCTCAGCCGTTCCTCGCCCTGGATTCTGACTTCTACGTTTCTCCCTACTTTGTTCTCCCAGACGAACTCCTCCTTGATTTCAAGATTATCAATAGTCTTGTCTTGGTTATCATAGTAGCTGGTAACCAATTCCCTGATCCTTTCATCGGTGAGATTAATCGTGGGCATTTCACATATATGGGTCACTTTATTGCAGACTTCGCCTCTAATGTCGCATTCGCAGTCAAGGCAGCAATTCATACTGTTTTCGTAAGGCTCGCATCTACCATCCCCACAAACCGGTTTCACACATGCTTTTTCTTCAGCGGAACAATACTCTCCCTCCGCACATTTACAATCCTGAGGACAGTCATAGCAGTTCTCCCCTGACTCACAGACATCGTTTTCGCAAACAGGAGTGGAAGAGCAGATGCCACAATCCCCAGGACAGTCATAGCAGTTCTCCCCTGACTCGCAGACATTGTTTCCGCAAACAGGAGTGGAAGAGCAGATGCCACAATCCCCAGGACAGCTGGAACAGTCTTCTCCAATCAATGTATTACAACCTTCTATCCCGCAGCAATCCTCTATAGAGCAATCTGCTGTGCAACCACCAGAGCATTCTCCGGCGATACACCTCCCATCCCCGCAAGCTGGTTTTACGCATACTTTCTCTTCAGCAGAGCAATACTCCCCCTTCATGCATTTACAATCCTGGGGGCAATCATAGCAGTTCTCCCCTGACTCGCAGACATTGTTTCCGCAACCAGAACCGCCTTGGATAAATAAAAAAACTCCG
>CBFCYF010000112.1:0-6089 GCA_965602195.1 uncultured archaeon
GGGGGAAAGGGACTTTCAGTAAAGAGGAGTTAAAGAAGCATATAGAACAGGAGGATGAGGTCGGATTAACTTTCGTCGACATGCAGCTTAATTTTATTAAGGCACTTACCAGCGGCGAATTCTCCAAGGCTATGGCGGAATGAAAAAAGTTCTTTTAGTAACGAGGCCAAATTATGATGATGCAACTAGTTACTTATCCTATTACGCTAGAAAGATAATAGATTATGCTAGAGAAAAGAACACAAAAGTTTTGGATTTAATAAGACCGCGCCTAACTAAACAAATTTTTTCAGATTTAATTTCTAAACAAGACCCGCAGTTAGTCTTCTTCAATGCGCATGGAGACGAGAAAAAGAATATATGGGGATAAACTAGGAGAAGATGAGGAAGTATTAATAGAAGAAGATAGAAACCATACACTCCTAAATAAGAGAATCACTTACGCTCGTGCCTGTTACGCAGCAGCTTCTTTAGGAAAAGCCTGCACTAGGAAAGGCGGTTGCTTCATTGGATATAGAACACCTTTCAGTTTCTGGATTGATGAGAGATGGTCTGCTAAACCGTTAAATGATAATACAGCGAAACTTTTTCTTGAGCCATCAAATTTAATCGTCGTCTCCCTGCTGAAAGGAAACAGTGCTCAGGAGGCATTTGATAAATCAACAAATATGTCAAAGAAAAATATTCTGAGGTTGTTAAGGATAAAAGGAGAACCTGGGGCAATGGCGTCCATTATGTTGTTGTGGAGTAACATCGAAGGGCAGGATATTCTGGGAGACAAGGATATTAGATTCAGATAATTATTTCTCTTCCCTCCAGCTCCACCATTTTTTTTTTATTGTATACGAAAGTATACAAGTTAAAAATTGCGAAGCATTTTTTTATATTTTTCCAGTGCTCTAGGGTTGTTTTTTTATTCCAACATTCACTATCTTCTTTTTATGGACACCCTCCAGAAACTCCACATATTAGGTTCTTCGGCAGCCTATGACCGCTGCGGCTGCGAGTACGGTGGGAGGGATCCTAGGAAGAGGAGGAGGATTGTGCCAGCAGACGGCATTTACCCCGCATCCAGCTTTGATGGGAGACGTACTCTGCTGCTGAAGGTTCTGCAGTCTAATGAGTGTGTTAATGACTGCAGTTATTGTGTGAACCGGTGTGGTAGGGGTTTGAGGCGGGCGAGTTTTGAGCCCGGGGAGCTGGCGGGTCTCTTCCGTAAATACCTGGGGGAGGGTTTTGTTGAGGGTTTGTTTCTGAGTTCCGGGGTCTGTGATCCGGGGGATTGTATGGATAAGATACTTGAGACTGTTTCTTTGGTGCGTCGTGGGGGTTTCGGGGGCTATATCCATACCAAGATTCTTCCTGGGGCCTCAAGGGATCAGGTGAGGTGTGCTGCTGAGCTTTCAACGAGGCTTTCAGTGAACGTTGAGGCTCCGAGCAGCGGGCGTCTATCTGAGCTCTCAAGTCAAAAGGATTATAGATATGATATTCTGAGGAGGATGCGGTGGATTCGCGGTGAGGTGAGGCGTGGCAGGGTTCCTGGGGGTCAGACTACGCAGTTTATTGTTGGGGCTGGGGGTGAGTCGGATTATGAGATTTTGGAGATGGCGGGGTGGTTGTATGGTGAGATGGATTTGAGGCGGACGTATTTCAGTGCTTTTAGTCCGGTTTCGGATACGCCTTTATCCGGTCACCCTAAGACTCCTGGGATTAGAGAGTACCGTCTTTATCAGGCGGATTTTCTTCTCAGGGAGTATGGGTTCAGGTTCAGGGACCTGGTTTTTGACGAGGACGGCTGTATGCCTTATAACCTGGATCCTAAGTTGGCGTATGCGCTGGAAAACCGCGGATTTTTTCCTGTTGATGTGGGGGAGGCTGATGTTGGGGAGCTTATGTTGGTTCCCGGCATAGGCCCTAAGACAGCGCAGAGGATTGTTGCGGCGAGAGACAGTAACCTGAAACTACAGTCTCTCATACCTAAGAAGGCGTTGCCTTTCCTTGCGGTTGCGGGGACAAGACAGATGAGTATCGGCGACTGCTGTTAGGGTACTATTTCTTCTTTGCGTATCCGTGAATGATTTCTGTGCGGGTAATTTCTGTTTTCTGTATTTCCCGTCAGATTCATAGCTGGAATATTCCTACCACAACATTCGGCGTCCATACCTAAACTATCTTATATTTATATGTGAAATCACATATTACACATATGGCTAATATAACCTTAGCTATCCCGGATAAACTGCATAAAAAGATAAAGAAACACCCCGAGATCAGATGGAGCGAGGTTGCAAGGCATGCGATGACAGAATATGTAGGAAAACTGGAGCTTATGGATAAGTTAACATGCGAGAGTAAATTGACTGATGAGGATGCAATAGAGATATCCAAGAAGATCAAGCGTTCAATAGCGAAGAGACACAGGGCTCTTCTGAAATGATCCTTATTGTAGATACGAACGAGATTATCTCTGCACTGATCAGGGATTCTTCTTCCAGGAGGATTCTACTCAGCCCAAGGTTTTTCTTTTACACACCTGACTTTACCCTTGATGAGATAAACAGATACATACCTCTGATAAGCAGAAAGAGTTCCCTCCCTAAGAGGCATGTTCTTTTACTAATCAATGATCTCCTAGAGCGAGTTCAGGTCATAGAATTTGATAGATATAAGCGAAAATATCTTGAGGCGGAAAAAATCATCGGTAAATTCGATCCAGATGATGTCCCCTTCATAGCTTTAGCCTTTAGTATCCCTAATGACGGAATCTGGAGCAATGACAAGCACTTTCTGAAACAGGATAAGATCAGGATCTGGGTAACCAGGGATCTCATTAAACTGATTTGAGGTTATCTATGCTGTATTCTATGGTTGCGTGCTGAAAATTTAATTCATCTCAGGTCTTTTTTTTTGTTTGCCTATCTGCTGCAGTGGGTTTTATACAGGTTTATTTTTTGAAGTGTATCGGCCAGTTGTATGGGGCGGTTCTCTTTGTTTTTTCCTTCCAGGAAGTGTTTTGCTTGAGGGGTGGATGTAGTCTGTTTTTTTCCCGGGGGGTTTTTTATTATTTTTATGTGAACCCTACCCATGAGTCTATTTTTTCTGTGGGTTGTAGTGTGAGGTGCGCTATTTTAGCGTAGCATTCTTCTGCTAGAAGTAGTTTGGATATTGTTTTGCATTTCTCTATGTCTTCTTCCATCAGTGCGTTGCAGAATTTAAGGTGGTTTCTGTCGTTTATTTTGTTGCAGAGGGTTGGGTTTCGCATTCTCTGTGCCATTGCCAGGTAGCAGCGGTCGATTCTGTCGGTTCCTGATATTTTTTCGCAGAGGGATGTGTTTCTACTGCGCCAGGCGACGTTGGTTATGCAGAGTCCTTGTATGGTTGGTTTTGTGATGCCGTAGCAGGGTGTTGGGTTCATGTCTAGTCCTGCTTCACAGATTCTCATCATGTTTTTGTTGTTTATTTCCTGGCATAGTTTTTTGTTGCCTGATTTCAGGGCGTTCCATATCAGGCACCAGTCTCTGGCGTCTCTGGGGCTTATGTTTTGACATAATCCGGGGTTGTTCTTGGCTTGGGAGATGTGGGTGAGGCATTTTACTTTGAGGTAGGGTTTGCTTATTTTATCGCAGAGGGTGGGGTTGTTTTGGGTTGTGGCCAGACAGTATTTTTTGTAGTTGCTTTGGTCTATGAGGTCGCATATCCGTGGATCTTTTGCTTCGTTTGAGATTATTGTGTAGCATTGGTCGAGGATGTCTGTGTTTGATATGATGTCGCAGGTTTTGAAGGCGTCTTGGTAGGTTTTGTAGTTGATGGTTGTGGTTTCTTTTACGGTGGTGGTTTCAACTGTTGAGGTGGTTGTTGTGGGGGTCTGGGTGGTGGTTGTGTTTATTTGCGGGGTTTTAACGATTTCGCCGATTACGGATGGGTTTTCCTGGTTTATGCATCCTGGGTTAAGGAGGAGGATGCTGGCTGCTATTAAAAAGATCAGGGATATATTCTTGTTGGGTTTAGGTGTTGCTGTGGGTTTCATCTTTCATCTCCGCGGTAATATAAGAGCTGGTGTTTCTTTTTTTTTAATATATTGATTAAAGTAATAGTATTCCAGTTAATTTATATCATTTCGTCTGCGGTTCTTCGGCTTATTTTTTATTATTTATGTCTAGGCCAGGACATTACTGTGTTTTTTTTTATATGGGTGTGTGTTGTGTTTTATGAATTCTTATGAAATTATTGATATCATGGAGCTTGAGGTCCCATGTCACATCCTAAGAACATTATCTGGTTTAAGTAGAGGAGACAGGCGGCGGATTATGGGGGGGGCTGGATGACATAGATTATAAAATAGCTGAACTTAGCATTGAACCTGGGAAGGTGGTTGAGAAGAGGCTTGGGGGGTAGGTTGCATCTGTTTTTGCAGCAGAGGGTGGGGTAGGTGGAGGTTGTGGTTCAGGGAGGGGGATCCGGGGCTTTTTACTGGGTTGGTTTTTTTTGGGATGTTGTCTTATTTGGTTTTCGTGTTGGGTTTTTATGTTGGGTGTGGTTCTGCGGCTCTGTTTCAGTTTTTGTTACAGGTGTTTCAGTTGATGATATAGCCTGTTTCATCCAGTAAAATAATAGATCCCCTGGTTGAGCGGGGGATTTTGGAGGTATATGAATATGAAAAAAATAGGCGGGAAAAATGGGATACGGGATGTGAAAAAAACAACGATGTTTGGTTTGTTTGTGCTTGTGTTTGCTTTATTGGTTTTTTCAATGAGCTATGTGAGCGCTTACAGGGGGGATTATACGGTGAAAGGTCCGTCCTGCGATGAGGAAAGGCATGAGGCAATGGAAGATGCGTTTGAGTCATTGGATTATGCTGTGTGGAGGGAGTTGATGATGGGGGATGGGAGGCATCCGAGGGTTGTGGATGTTGTTACGGAGAGCAATTTCGAAACCTTTGTGCAGGCCCATGAAGCAGGAGAAGCGGGGGATGGTGAGATGGCTGCTCAATTAAGAGCTGAGCTTGGCTTGAATAATGGGGAGGGTCCCAGGGACGGAGTCGGCCAGGGTAGAGGAATGGGGCGATATAAAGAGCAAAGAATGCAACAAAACAATTTTGTGGATGCGGGATGTGAGGGAAATTGCGACAACCATGTATCAAAACATAGAAGGGGGAGGCTATTATAGAATGGAAAAAATAGTATTATTGGTGTTAGTGGGTTTGTTCTTGACTGCGGGCTGTATTGGTGATTCAGATGGAATTGATGGGGGGTCACCTGATCATCCTGTTGAGGTTGCGGGACATGAACATGAGGAGGATCATGAGCACGAGTATTCTGTTGAGGTTGTAGGCAGTGAAATGAGGCTGATGAGGGTGCAGGAGGTGGCTGATTTATGGGAGATAGACTCGGAGGAGCTGCTTGATAGGATTGTTTTGGAGTTCGGTTTCGAAGGCAATTATACGACAGAAACTGTGTTGGAGGATATGAGGTCAGAGTACAGGTTTTCTCCTGCGGCCGTAAAGGATATTGCCGAAGAAATAAAGGCGGGTGGTGGATGATGAATAGAACAAAACTGAATTTTTTGGTTGATGTTGGGTTGGCAGTATCTTTTTTTGTTTGTTTTATCACGGGATTAGTTAAGTTGCCGATGTTGAATCGATTATTCGGGTTGCTTCCGGGTGAGCTTACCGTAGTCCATGATTTGAGTGGGGTTATGTTGGGTGTGTTGGTCTTCATTCATCTAGTTTTGCATTGGAGGTGGATAGTTCATGTGGCGGGTGGTTTATGTGAAAAAAAGCATGTTTGGGGTGGGGGTAAGACTGTGTGGGTGGTGGTGTTTTTGGTTTTGGTTCTTGGTGTGTTGTTAACCCCGGGGTACTTGGGTGAGGGTGTTATTTTAGGGGACGGGGAGTCAGTCAGCTTGGGTTGCCCGTTTGGGGAGGTTAATTGCACTTATCCTGGAAATTGCGGTCGATTTATTGATGTGGATGAGGATGGTGTCTGTGATCATAGCGGGTAGGGTGTTTTCGGTGTGGGTGGTGTTACATCCTTATTTATTTTTTGGAATGAATATATTAGGGTATGTTTTTTGGGGGTGGGGGGTGATTT
>CBFCYF010000113.1:0-6045 GCA_965602195.1 uncultured archaeon
CATCCAGAGGGTGGGTCTTTCAGATTGTTTTTTTTTATTCGAATTATCACCTCATCTGTGGAATAACACGCCCACATCAACCCCTGTAACCCACAACACAATAAAAAAAACAAGACAAGGAGTAACACAGGAAACAAAAACAAAAAAAACAAACCAGGACAAGCTGCAGATAAATACTTGCAATCCCACTGCAAACATATTTAAATACTGATTTGCAATAAGATTACATATGGAAAACCAAAATCCATGGTGGAAAAAAGAAGAAGACGAAGCCTACATAGAATGGAGGGAATCAAAAATAAAATGGATCCCGGAATCAATAAACAACATAACCCTCAAACCATACTCCCTCAACTTCCTCGTCGGCCCAAGACAAGTAGGAAAAACAACCCTCCTCAAAATCCTCATCCAAAACCAACTCAAAAAAAGAAAACCCAAAGAAATATTCTACTACTCATGCGACGAACTCATAGACCACCGAGAACTAGGAGAAGAAATAGACAACTACTACTCAGCAAGGAAAGAATGGGGGATAAAAAACTCAATAATAATACTGGACGAAATAACCTTCGTAGATGAATGGCACAGAGCAATTAAAGCCAGAATCGACAGAAAAAAATTCAAAAACGACGTCATCATAATCACCGGCTCCGCAAGCATGGAACTACTAGAAAAAAAAGAACAGTTCCCCGGAAGAAGAGGACACGGCAAAGACATATACCTCCTCCCGATGGATTTCAGCGAATACGCTAAAACCTTCGGAGAAATCAATTTAAAACAAACGCCAATCAAAGACATTGAAAAAACAATGAAGGCAAACTCAATGTTCACCCAAAGCATAAACCAACTATTCACAAAATACCTAAAGACGGGAGGCTTCCCAGTATCCATAAAAGAACTACACGAAAAAAACAAAATAACAAACAAAAGCATAAAAACCCACCTAGACGCACTGAAAGGAGACTGGAGAAAAATAGGTAAAAGCGACAGATACATGAAAGAAATTACAGCATACATCCTCAAAGCACGAGCCACCCCCATAAGCTGGCTGAACATAGCAAAAGAAACCTCAATAAACTCCCCGCACACAACCCAAAACTACGTAGAAACACTTGAAAAACTATTCGCCGTCAAAACACTAAACATGAT
Source organism: uncultured archaeon (assembly GCA_965602195.1). Lineage (GTDB taxonomy): Archaea > Altiarchaeota > Altiarchaeia > IMC4 > QMZM01 > CBFCYF01. The sequence goes on from CBFCYF010000113.1 coordinate 1,150, forward strand.
CTCCCCCGACCACAAAATCCTCTACAGAAAAAACAAGAAAATGCATTTCACCGACCCCCTCACCAACCAAATCTTTTCATACTACACCAAAGAAGAAGTCCTTGAAGAAACCATCGTTGAATCCACCCTAGCATCACACCTCTCAAGAATCTCAGACACACACTTCTGGAGAAACACCTCAGAAGTCGACGCCATCTTAATCATAAATAAGGAACAGGTAGGCTTCGAAGTTAAGTGGGGCGTAGGCCACTGGAAAAAACCACAACACATAAAAAAATGCTTCCTACTTGACAAGAAAAAACTACCTCTATTCCTATGCTCCGTGAAATGGAATAAAACACCGTGATATACTCAACACACCAGCAATAATTAACAGGAAAGATGTTAACATTCTAGCCCCGGTACTTTCAACCAAAAGCCCCCTTTGGAGTGAAGACAAAGACTTCGAGACCATCCAAGAGATTACCCTGCTCAAAACCGAAGATTTACTGTGATTACAAACCAGATAGATTACAGCCATCCCCCATCAACCCCTATAACCCACAACACAATAAAAAAACAAGACAAGGAGTAACACAGGAAACAAAAACAATCCAGCGTCACCCACAGACACCCCAACCATCCCACCCACAGGAGCCCCACCCTCCAAAACAACAACAGTAGAGCTAGTATCCTCCACCAACACAATAGTCGTAGACGTAGTGGAAGACAAAGATGATGTTGAAGACATAGATACCATGGAAGTTGAAGTAGAAGACGAAGTTGATGTTGAAGACGTAGAGACCATGGAAGTTGAAGTAGACGAAGTGGAGGTCGAAGTCGTTGAAGCCTCCACCCCAAAAACATAGACACTACCCTCCTCAGTGGCCACGATAATCTCCGGGAAACCATCCCCCTCAACATCCGAAACCGCCGGCGAAGAAACAATCCGCTCCCCCACACTATAACTCCACACAGCAGAGAAACTTGAGTTCAACACAAACAACTCACCATCCACCGTAGTGAATATTACCAGAGAACCCTCTCCTGAATCAACAATCGCAGGCTGAGAAACAATTTTTCCGGACGTCGAATAAGGCAACAGCAGCCTGCCGTCACCAGAAAACACATACATGTTCCTGTCAACCGACCCCACAAGAACCTCACACCCCGGATCAGAGGTTAAATCAGCAACCCCCGCAGAAGAAATAATACCCTCTCTGGCACTCCAGTTCCACCTCGCCCTCATATGATAAACCCCCCTACCCCCAGCATCAACCTCACGGGATAAGAAAAGCCGGTACACCACACCATCCTCAGAGCAAGCAATTACCTCATCACCCACCACAGTCGGAGACGATATGAAATTAGAGTGCCCGAGAAAAGACACCACAGACCCCCGGGCAAGCATCACATGCACCGCCTTATCATTTGAGCCGAAAACAACATCCAGCAACCCATCGCCATTCAAATCAGCGACCGCAGGCGACGACTCAGCCCAACCGGTTGTAGGAAAATACTTCAGCCTCCTACCCTCCGAATCCAAGACATACAGGTTTTTATCCCATGAAGCAAACACTATCTCCTCCCTCCCATTCCCCTCAAGATCCGCTACTGCCGGAGAACCGGTTATCCGGCCCCCGGTAACATACCTCCACACCAGATCCCCCTTATAATCCAGGAGATATAATATCCCGTCATAAGAGCCGACCGCAACCTCAAGCAATCCATCACCATCAACATCCGAAACCGCAGGAGTTGATACTATCGAGCCATTAGTCCTGAAACTCCAAAGCGGCCTCCCCAAATAATCAAGCGCATAAATTCTGCCGTCAGTTGAACCCACAATTACCTCAGCTAAACCGTCACCCTCTAGATCAGCGACCACCGGACTACCTCTTATACTATCACCTGCATAAAAGATCCATTTAATCCGCATAGAATCAAAAGAAAACTCCTCTGAAACATTCATCTTCATAACACCGGTATTCTTAAGGTTACCTGCAAACTTCGGCCAATCAGCGGCAGCCGCAGATATGAGCACAAGAGTTAATACAGTGAATAGTCTGGTCTGGGTTAACATCATAAATATATTTACATTCAGACGATATAAATCTGTGTGTCACACTAAAAATAGTCAGAAATAAAATATAATAGGGGGGTGAAGTAAAATATCCGGGAACCCATTATGTCGCGGAGGAAACCTCCAACTAAGATTTGCAGGATATTTCATGTCATCCACTTCCATGCAGGTTTCACCATGATCTTTCGCTTCCCAACCCCAAGCTGGTCCTCTTGATTGTGTGTGAGGATTAACCCTTCCCCTAAGTTGAATTCATTAAGTGCCTCCAATAGCCCGTTGATTTCTCTTTCCTGGTTTTCCTCATTGAGGTTGTAGCAGACTTGAACTGCCCCCGTTATTTTCCTGCCTTCTCTGACCACGAAATCACATTCCCCTTTCCCTTTATAATAAAATATTTCCTTTGTTTTCTCTCTGAGCTTCAAATAGACCATATTTTCCAGGACTCTCCCTTTATCCTCCGAAAACGAGATGGAATTAGCGTTTGCCAGACCAACATCTATTGAGTAAACCTTCTTTGGGTTGACCAACTGCTTCCTCAAGGAGTAGTTAAACTTTGGCACAATGAAAACCAGATAACTATCCTCCAGGTAGGATACAAAAGATGTTGCAGTATTGGTGGAGCCCAAGCCAAAGATTTTCCTCAAACTATTATATGTAAACTCTTTACTGGTGTTAGTTAAAAGATACAACGCCATCTCCCTTACCGTTTCGGAATTCCGTATATTGTGTCTGACTACTATGTCTCTTGCGATAATGTCTTCAAACAATGACTGAAGAATATCTATTCGACCATATTTCAAATACTCCGGGAACCCCCCCTCACCCATATATTTATCGAATGAATCGATCCCAGGCTTCCTTTTAGTTAAAGTCAGCATCTCAGGGTAGGAGAACGGAAACAATTCATGACGCAGATGTCTGCCAGTTAATCTGGTTCCAAGTTCCCTGCTCAGCAAAGAAGCATTGGAACCCGCTGCTACAACCTTCTTTCCGCGATCCAAAATAGATCTTACAGCGACCTCCCACCGGGGGATATTCTGGATTTCATCAAAGAAAAAAGCAGTACATACACCGTACTCCTCATTAAATATCTCCTCAAGTTTCTTGAAGTCGCTTACCTCAAAGTTTAAAGCCCGCGGATCCTCAAAGTTGAAATAACCGGGGTTCCCCTGTAAATCCATTAATTGCCTCATGAAGGTACTTTTACCGCATCTCCTTACTCCTGAGATTATCTGAGCGTGAGGTAAATCTAAATCGATTCCTCCAAGTCCCTCCCGCTTAACACCCCTCTCCGCAGAGAGTATCTCGGATTCCTGAGACTTTACAATCTGTTTTAAAACATCTCTGAGTATCATAATTAAAATTGTGCAATACTGGTATATAAATGTGTATTATGGCAGTGAACAAAACCCCTTCAGGGAATTATCGGCCAATGAAGAATATGCAACCAAGCCCACACACACTAATGTGCCTGCCCCCGGGAGTTCCATAGCCAAGGTTATCAATCGATATCACCTACCTGTGAAAGAATCACCAGATAAATAAATTTTCCCGCGAGACATGAAAACATTATAGTAAAGCAAGAAAAATGCGTGGGATGAAACAACGAAGAATAGTTATTCTATAAAACATATGCGGTTATTATGGAAAAACAAAAAGAACGCAGTACGGATTACAGGGGAATCTCAGGCAATGAACTATCCCCACTCAACACCACTCAAACAGTAGTCAGGGTAGGTGACCTGCATAAACCAAGCGGCTGGAAGAAAAGAAGAAATATGATGCAGACAGGCTGATAGTAACAGAGAAGGTAGAGGAAGCACTCTCCAAGCTACCTTAAACACATCTAATCTCCCAAAGCCAGATAAACCCTACAACATAAACGGGGCTATGAGGAACATAGTTATGTTCGTTATTCCATGGGATAATGTTATTCCCGTGAGATTACCCGTCCTCTGGAACACATACCCGTAGAATAAACCCACCCCAAACACGAAGAGTAGATCAGGAAACGACTTCCAGCCGATGTGCATCGCCGCAAACAAGATGCTGGTAAGTAACAGGGCAGGGAAATTACCTATCATCTTCTGCGCATTCCTCTGTATCATCCCGCGGAAAACTAATTCCTCAGAAAAACCCGTGAAGACCATGAGAATCGCAGAAGGAAGCAGAAGACTGGAGAAATTAAATGACGCTATCAAAGGCGAAGGCTTAAGCAGGGTGTAGTCTACAGCACCAAGAATAAAACCTGTGAGCGCAATCAACAACAATACCCCGGGATTTCCGAGTTTAAATCCTAGACTACGTAGACCCAGATTCTGGGATTTAATCAAAAGAAAAACAACAGCAAACAACGGAGCATTTATTATGACAAACCAGTGAATCTGCTCAAGCTGAGCTACAGGCATCGACATGCTGAGTATCCTTATCAAAGGAGCTAAGGTGAGACACTTCAGGAAAAATGAGAGCTCCTCCTCCCTTCGGAGGCAGGGATCCTTTATCCAGGACAGATTCATCTTCTTAGGGAAAAATTTGGTGAGGATGACGGGTTTCAGGATATACCTATCTGAAAGATATTTCGTTAGGAGGGTTTTGTTTCTTATGGAGAGGGTGGATGCTGCGATCAGAGACAATAGGAGGAAGGCGTAAATCCATAAACCAGTGCTTACGGAGTGGTAGGTGATCATCAGTTCCGCATCTATCACTACGAGCAATACGATCAGGTAGATGAGTATGAGGGTTGTCTTTCTGTCCATTTCAGGTGTACCGACACGTTACAGTTATATACTTGTTTTACATATTGATTATAAGACTTAAAAAATACAGTATTTATA
>CBFCYF010000114.1:0-6044 GCA_965602195.1 uncultured archaeon
CAGTAAGATAAACAGTATCCCCAAAAGAGGCTGAGTGTATCTCACTGGAATATTTCTTACAGAGCTCATTTAATACGCAGGGGTATGTGCAGCCAGAAGTTCCTATATCATTCCACCCGGAAAGACTGTCGCAGGTGTTTTCACCACCGGAATTGCCGGATTTACCGCTGACACGGATATCATATTTCCCGTTTGAACAGATAGTATTACCGGATAAGACATTATCAGAGGATTTATGAACATAGACTCCACCCCTTTGATTATAAGTTATGGTGTTATTGATGAGAGTGTTAGCATTGCTGCTAGACCCAACATAAAGTCCGTCTCTATATCCAATATGAACTCCATTAATCACGCTGGAATTTATTGTGTTACCTATGAGGGTGTTGCCATGAGATGAGACAATAATAACACCATGTCTAAACAAAGAGATGCTGCAATCCCGGATTATGTTATTATTGGAGCCGTCTCCCGTTTTTGAAAGATAAATTCCATTCCCATGCCAGTCACCATCCCCCACAATAGAGTGACCCTGACAGTCGAAGGTAATATCATCCGCTCCGCCGAAGTCAATGCATGTTACACGGGGCTCAATGCCTCCTTCATTGCTATTATATATGTCTTCAGTCAGGTAAACTGTACCCCCGGGAGACGCGGATTTTATTTTGCTGGAGCAGTTTTTACAACTATTGCAGTAGACAGCAGGAGGCGTAACAATGGTTGTGAAATTATAATAACTTCCTCCCTTATTATCCGCTGCAGTATTTCCCGCCGTGTCTGCAGATGAAACCTCAAAGTAATAGGTTGTCTCAGGTTCGAGATTTGTTAAGGTTATAGAATGATGTGTTGTGAGCGCTGAGTTTGAACTCCTGTCTCCAAGACCTGTTGTGACCCCATAGTTTACAGTGGAATTCGATAACTTATTTGTTTTCCAGGTTATCCTTGCTGTATCTACAGGTGTACCTTCAACCTGAACATCTGAGATTAGTGGCGGTTCACGGGAGAAGCAGGAATAGCTGCATCCAGCGGTTCCTTTATCATTCCACCCAAAAAGACGGTCGCAGGTGTTCTCATCACCGGAATTGCCGGACCCCCCATCGATGTGGAAATCAAATCCGTCATTTGAACAGACAGTATTTCCGGAGAGGATGTTATACCTAGACTGGCTAAGATAGATTCCCTGCCAATTAATACTTACACTATTACCTGTAAGGATATTATCAGAGGATTCAGTAAGATAGATTCCCCGCCAATTCACACTCACAATATTATCTGTAAGGGTATTGCCGGATGATGAGCTGACATAGATTCCATTACCAAACAAAGAAACATCGCAACTCCTGACTATGTTATTATCGGAACCTTTAAGCTGGATTCCCTGGCTATCCCCGAGTTCAAGTCCTCTAATGGATCTGCCCTGGCAGTCGAAGGTAATGTTGTTGGCTCCGCCAAAGTCAATGCATGTTCTACGGGCAATGACACCAATACCACCTGGTTTAAGGCGAGTACGTATGTTTTCAGCAAGATAAACCGCATCCCCCGGAGCAGCGGATTGTATTTTGTTAGAGCAGTCTTCACAACTATTGCAGTAAGTAGCGAGGGACATGAGTGTAGTTGTGAAATTATAATAATTTCCCCCATTATCATCTGTTGCCTCTCCAAATGTGTCTGCAGATGAAACCTCAAAGTAATAGGTTGTTTCAGGTTCGAGATTTGTTAAGGTTATGGAATGACGTGTTGTGAGCGCTGAGTTTGAACTCGTGTTTCCAAGACTTGCTGTGACCCCATAGTTTACAGTGGAATTCGATAACTTATTTGTTTTCCAGGTTATCCCTGCAGTACTCCCAGTTACATATTTAATCTGAACATCTGAGATTACAGGAGGTTGAATGTATAGGCAGGGATAGCTACAGCCAGCAGTTCCTTCATCATTCAATTCATGAGACCAGTCGCAGATGTTCTCATCACCGGAATTGCCGGACCCCTCAAGAATACGAAAATCAAATTCATTATTTGAACAGACAGTATTCTTAGAGAAGGTGTTATAGCTAGAGCGATAAAGACGGATTCCATCCACCCTGTTGGAATTTACGGTGTTGCCGGTGAGGGTGTTTCTAGAGGAGGAATCAAGACGGATTCCCTCCCATCTGTTGGAATTTGCGGTGTTGCCGGTGAGGGTGTTGCCAGAGGAGGAATCAAAACGGATTCCCCATCCAAACAAAGAAACATCACAGTTCCTGACTATGTTATTATCGGAACCGTTAAGATGGATCCCATATCCTGACAAATCATCATCTCCTTTAATAAACCTGCCCTGGCAGTTGAAGGTAATGTTATCCGCCCCGCCGAAGTCAATGCATGTTCCAGAGACATTATCTATGTTCTCAGCTAGATGAACTATACCCCCAGCTGCGGCGGATTGTATTTTGTTAGAACAGTCTTCACAACTATTGCAGTAGGTAACGGGTATAGGTGTGGTTGTGAGATTATAATAGCTTCCTCCGTTATTATCCACAGCAATATTTCCTGCCGTGTCTGCAGATGAAACCTCAAAGTAGTAGGTTGTTTCAGGTTCGAGATTTGTTAGGGTTACAGAGTGGAGTGTTGTGGGCGATGGGTTTGAACTTGTTTCTCCAAGGGTTGTTGTGAGTCCATAGTTTACAGTGGAATTCGATAACTTATTTGTTTTCCAGGTTATCCTGGCAGTACTCCTACTTACATCTTCAACCTGAACATCTGAGATTACAGGAGGCTGGATGGATGAGCAGGGATAGCTGCATCCAGTGGTTCCTTCATCATTCCATCCCTCGGACTTGTCGCAGATGTTCTCATCACCGGAATTGCCAGACTCCTCACAGATGTGAAAATCAATTTCATTTGAACAGACAGTATTCTTAGAGAAGGTGTTATACCAAGAGTAAGAAAGAAAGAACCCATACACACTGTTGGAATTTACAGTGTTGCCGGCGAGGGTGTTTCTAGAGGAGGACTCAAAACGGATTCCCTCAAATCTGTTGAAATTCACGGTGTTGCCGGTGAGGGTGTTATAGTCAGAGAGATAAAGACGGATTCCCTCACCAAACAAAGAAACATCACAGTTCCTGACTATGTTATAATCGGAACCCTCAAGATGGATCCCATCTCCTGAAAAATCATCATCTCCTTTAATAAACCTGCCTTGGCAGTCGAAGGTAATGTTATCCGCTCCGCCGAAGTCAATGCATGTCCCGGCAACATGATCTATGTCCCCGGTAAGACAAACCGCATCCCCCGGAGACGCAGACTGTATCTTGCTGGAGCAGTCACCACAACTGTCGCAGTAATGGACCTTAACTGATGGTGCAGGTGCGGTAGATGCGGTTGTGAAACGATAATATCGTCCCCCGTTATCTCCTACGGCGGTGTTTCCCCCAGGGTCTGTTGACAGAACACTGAAATAATAGGTTGTCTCCGGTTTAAGGTCTGCTAAAACCATGGAATGGTTTCTTGTGAACGACGTATTTGAGGTTATATTCCATGGGGTTTCATTCCCATAGTTTACTGTGGAGTCCGCTGACTCATTAGTTCCCCAGACTACAGTTGCATTACATGAGGTTATGTTCCTAACCCGGATGCCGGAGATCACAAGCGAAGTGTTTGTGATGTTGGGTTGAGGTAAGGTGGAGGTTGTGATGAGAGTACTTGAGGTGGTTGAGGTGGTGGTTGAGAACGTGCAGGCGCATAGCGGCGCCCGGTCCTCATGGCTGGCGTCCGGGTCCGGACATCCGACACCCCTAAAGTAACACTGGTTACCGTACCATACACTCGGCCCCCAGTAGCTGAAAGAACCGCAGGACTCACATGCTACGAACTGTTTAGCCACATTACAGGATGAATCATCATCCCAGCAGCGGGAATCCACCCCGCCACGTTCCTCGCACACATCCGTGCAGGAGTCACCCTCACCGCCCATAAACCAGCAGAACCTATTATACTGGATGCCAGAGCAGCCGCCTGCATAGGCTACCGAGCAAACCAGTAACACCAAAAAAACAATAAATTTAATACGATATCCCAGCATCTCATCCATATCATAAATAAACTACACATAGAGATATAAATACGTTACCTATCTCCTTATCTTCCTGTAAGCCAGGATGCCGAAGATGATTATAACAAATAGAATGACTATATATGGTAGATAATCTACTGGTTTTTCTTTGGGTGCTAGGGCTGAGGGGGTGGAGGTTGTCTCCAGACTGCAGTCCGGATCCACTCCTTCGCCGCAGTCGGGGTCGCAGGCGTTATCCATTCTCTTCACGCATACGTTGTCTTTTGATTCCAGGGGGCAGTCTTGGGGGCAGCTATAGTATGTTTCTGTATCCTCGCACTTGTTGTTTCTGTTGCAGCCTACTATGCTCTTGGAGTAGATTATGTTGTCTCCGTGCAGTAGTGTCAGGGTTCTCATGTCCTGACTGTAAGGTATCCTGAAGCTCAGATAGTGGTTGTTGAATAGTTCATCTGATGGCAGGGTCTTGTTCATGTACACCGGCCCGGTGTAGCCGAAGAGGATGCTTATTTTTTGGCTCCAGATGGTGTTTCCGTCTCCATCCAGGACCTGGAGGGTGTAGTCGCCCGGCTTCTGGTAGTATCTTGTTGGCCTGCCTTCGCTTACAATCACATGGTCTTCTTTGACGCTGTCGTTTTCATATACTATCAGGTTGATGCTGATTATCTCTTCTGCAGTTATGGATTGCATCAGCATGCACAGTATGCATGCTGCTCCTATTAACAGGGTTGTTTTCCTCATTTTTAGCATTGTAGTTGCGGTATGCTTGCCAGATGGTTTTTGCATTCATCGCAGAAGTGTCTTGGTCCCGGGGCATCCGTGTAACTCATGATGCATCTGCCGCCTTTTGTGTTCATGTTCCCCTGGCAGCAGATGCCGTAGTTTATGTTTGCTCTGCCGTACGTGCATGAGTCGGTGGGGCTGCAGTTTACGACATAGATGTCGTTGTAGTTTGCTAGGAGTGTAGTCTTGTCAAAGCAGTAGCATCCGTCAGGGTTTGCGCATCTGTACCGGCAGTTACAGCAGGGGTAGCCTTGGCTGTCGAGGCTGCCATCTGGGGGGCAGTTCATTGGTTGTGCTGCTGTTAAAGGATTAACGTTTGGTATGTTGTTGTGGAAGAATCTGGGGTCTCCGCCGTCGTTGCATTGCGGGTGTGCGGAGCCTGCGGGGTTGCTGCAGTATTCATCCCATAACCCGAACATGTGTCCGATTTCATGTGCTGTGATGTGGTCTTCCTTTGTGTTTATCCATACTGTGTCGACTTGGTTGCTTAATCCATCAATAGCTGGGTACTCACATGTGTAGTCTTGTGGTCTCACCAGCCCAGCTACGATGTCGTAGTCGTCTGGGTTATATCCCTTATCTCCTGCAAAGTCTCTGATTTTGTTTAGGGAGTCGAGGCAGCTGAAGTTCTTGTGGTTTTCATTTACTGGATCCATTTTTGTGATGCTGACTTTTTCCGGGCACTTAGCTAAGGGTGTTTCGTTGATGAAGTAGGTGATTTGGGCGTCTGCTACGTTGTTGAATTCTGTTCTGCTTCCAACCCAGTTCATGGGGACGAACAACAGGCTTAGTTTTGCTGGCTTACATTCATTATCCCATGGGTTGATGGTGGAGCCAGTATCCCAGTAGCAGCCTCCAGGAACCTGGCATGGATTATCCGAGCAGGCTCTTGCATCGGTGTAGTCTCCGCATCCGCTAAGGCTACTGCATTCCTTGCATGAGTCGCTCCAAAATCCATCCTCCCACCAGCATCTACCAGACACCCACATCTCACAATCCTCTTGACTTCCCAGGTCACCGCATTTACTTGTTCCGGATGTGCGGCTTAGAGCTGTGAGTGAGGGGGCCATTGCTGCTATAGAGGTTGTAATGCTGGAGGTAGTAGTTGTAATAGGTGGTGTGGTTGTTGTTGTGGCATTAAAAGGCAAAGAGGTTGTTGTGGCATTAAAAGGAAGAGTAGTAGTCGTGGCATTAAAAGGAAGAGTAGTAGTCG
>CBFCYF010000115.1:0-5912 GCA_965602195.1 uncultured archaeon
TAACAGCAGGTTATATAAGAGGCTATTGCATGGATGAGGTGGTGGCTTTAACAAAAGCCATGGTGGAAACCGGGCAGAGAATAGACTTTGGGGATGACATTGTGGACAAGCACTGCATAGGGGGTGTGGCAGGCAATAGAACCTCCATGCTCATCGTACCCATCATCGCCGCAGCAGGTTTAACTATCCCCAAGACCAGCTCCAGGGCAATAACCTCCCCTTCTGGAACTGCAGACACCATGGAGGTACTTGCAGAAGTTGAATTTGGGATAGATGAATTAAAGGAGATAGTAAATGAAACAAATTCCTGCATAATCTGGGGCGGATCAGTAAACCTTGCTCCAGCCGACGACAAAATCATCAGGGTGGAATATCCCCTATCAATGGATGCAGAAGGCCATCTACTGGCAAGTGTTATGGCTAAGAAGGTCTCGGTGGGCTCAGATTATCTATTAATCGACATTCCCATCGGCAAGGGAGCAAAGATTGAGGATACCGGGAAGGCAAATGAGCTAGCCCATAAATTCATATCACTTGGAAATAACCTGGGGATTTCAGTAGAATGCGTGGTTACCGATGGAGGTTCCCCCATCGGTTCCGGGATCGGCCCGGGGTTAGAAGCCAGAGATGTTCTTTTGGCATTGGAGAATAAGGGCCCCGTTGATCTGATAGATAAATCAGTGGAGTTAGCAGGAAATATCCTGGAATTATCAAAGAAGGTTGGGAAGGGCAAAGGCAGGGCATTAGCTGAGAGTATCCTGAGATCCGGAAAGGCAAAAGAGAAGATGAGAGAGATAATTGAGGCCCAAAATGGCGATCCGGATATTACACCTGAGGACATCCACGTAGGGGAAAACCAACAAACCATTGAGGCAAAAAATAAAGGGAAAATCCGCTATATCGACAACAAATTAATTTCAAGAATTGCCAGGGCAGCAGGGGCACCCAGAGATAATGGTGCAGGTATCTATATGCATATAACTGTAGGTGATTCTGTGAAGGTAGGCGATCCCCTCTTCACCCTATACTCTAAAAGCGGTTCCAGACTGAGGGATTCCGTGGAATTAACCGAGAAGTTGATACCAGTGGGAGTGGGCAGCATAATATCCTATCTTGTAGAGTAGGCATCATACACCTATCCTTCTACAGAACCCCACATTCTTCCAGAACTCATGAATGTCTCGTTCCTAACTCTGTACAGAACCCCATACTCTTCCAGAACTCATGAATGTCTCGTTCTTAACTCTGGTGTCGTTGTATCCAATAATCACCAGGATATTATAATTAGATCCCACGGGCAAGGGTGCCATACCTGAGAGGGCATATGATCCTGTTTCACCAGCGCATATCGTTTTTATTGTTGTATTAGTATATGTGCTATCAGCCAGTTTTGCCGTTACACTTGTTATATTCACTGCCCCCCCAACATCATTAATCAGGGCGAGATGCAATTCACCGCTGCCAACATATCTGAAATCCATGGGTCTAATGCCCCAGAATCCTGCAGATCCCGGCTTGAGAGCTCCCCCGGGGTTAAAAAGACCCCACTGCCATGCCATTATGGTCGCCAGTGCCACTATCAGTATGGCCCAGCCGTAGGTCATCAGAAACTCCGTAGCAACCTGACCCTTCCTACTTTTCATTTTCTTATTTAATTATAAGTTAAACCACTATTTATAGCTATTGATTAGAGATTCTCTATTAGCTGTGATACCGCCTCGGTGAGGGTTTTAATATCAATATTTTCTGTATTTAGGATTAGATCATATCTGCTTAAATCATGCAAATCTATACCATACAACATCCGGTATCTTTTCCTCTCACTTTTCTCCCTCCCCGTTATCCTTTCTTCAGCATCCTCCACAGATATTTTATCTCTACCTGCTACTCTTTCTGCCCTAACTCCTAATGGAGCCGTAAGCCATATGCTGAAATCAGGGTCCGTGAAATATGCGGATAATCTCCCATCCACAACACAATCACCTTCTGCCGATTCCCTCTGTTTTTCATCAATCTCCCTGTCGATCTCAGGATGCCTTTCCGCATAATCTGAGAACTCCAACAGACTCATATTCTTATCTCTAGCCATGTCCCTCATTATTTTTCCGGCAGAGATATAGCCTAAATTGAATCTCCTGCAAATATTTTTTGCAAGTGTTGTCTTCCCAGATCCTATTAAACCACCTACTGAGATAATCATCCTAGCTCTAAAACTCTGATTTTATTCTATCCAACGCATCATTCAATGTTTCCTTTTTCTGGGTCAGGGCACATCTCACATACCCCTCTCCAAAGTCCCCGAATCCTACTCCGGGTGTCATAACTACTCCTGTTTTATCCAGCAGATCCCTGCAGAATTCCATTGATGATCCGTATCCCTTGGGGAGCTCAAACCATAGATAAAAGGTTGCTTTGGGTTTATCAACCTCCCATTTCATATCCCTGAGTCCGTCAACCATAATGTTTCTCCTCTCCTTAAGGATACTCATGTTTCTCTTCACAGGCTCCTGCGGCCCCCTAAGAGCCTCAATCCCCGCGTATTGAATACCCTGGAAAACCCCGGAATCGACATTCTCCTTAACTTTTCCTATTCCCGCGATCACATCTCTGTTACCTGCCACCATACCCATCCTCCAGCCGGTCATATTGTATGTCTTGGATAGGGAGTGGAATTCAACACCCACCTCCTTGGCATTCCGTATCTCCAGGAAACTTATTGCTTTATAGTTGTCGAAGGTCATCTCTGAGTATGGGTTGTCATGTAAAACAATAATATCGTGTTCGACGGCGAAATCCACCACCTCCTCGAAGAATTCCCTCCCTGCGGTCGCGGTTGTGGGGGCGTTAGGGTAATTAAGAAACATCAGTTTAGCTTTCCCTGCGGTTTCTTTTTTTATCTCAGATAGTTCCGGTTTGAAGCCGTTTTCCTTCAGCAGGGGCATTGAAACGGGAATCCCGTCCGCTAGAAGGGTTCCTATCCTGTAGACGGGGTAGGCAGGGTCCGGAACCAATGCGATATCTCCGGGATTTATAAATGCAAGGGGCGTGTGTGCTATTCCCTCCTTGGATCCGATTAATGCGATAATCTCCTCCTCGGGATTCAGGGAGACACTAAATCTTCTCTTGTACCAGTCGGAAACAGCTCTTCTGAATTCCAGCATCCCGGCATAGGACGGATACCTGTGGTTTCTGGGATCCAAAGATGCCCTGTGTAATGCCTCTACAATATTTCTGGGTGTCGGTAGATCAGGGTCTCCCACCCCGAGATTTATGATATCTATTCCCTTCGTTTTCTTCTCCTCTATTACCCTGTCGATCTCGGCAAACAGGTATGGTGGGATCCTATCTATCCTTCGGGCATATTCCATGTCTATACCTCAAAAAAAGGCAGAATTCTGGTGAGATCATTTTCGTAGATAACCTCGTCAGCATACTTTACGACCTCCTCGTCCTTGGGATTGAAGGCTATGCTGAATCCGCTGACTTTGAACATGGGGATATCGTTCACGTAATCCCCCACCACAGCACATTCCTTTGCCTTTAAACCGTAGCTGCCTGCTATTTCCGCAAGCACCCTTCCTTTACCCTTAAAATCCACCACCTGATCTATCCCTGCGACCCGCCCATCCTCAACCAGTAATCTGTTTGCTATTGCATAATCCATATTAAACATATCCTTAATCCTATCTGCAAGGGTCTGGAGACCCCCGCTTATTATAGCTAATTTATATCTTTCTTTAAGGGAGGGTACGGCTTCATCCGCCCCCCTCATCAACCTAACCCCATAGAGTATATCCCTTATCTTATTCATCTCTATGCCCTCCCAGAGGGCGGCATCAATCCTCGCCCATTCATCAAATGTTATCTCTCCCGAATAGTAGAGTTCAGCATGCCGCTCCGATTCATCGTACGTGCCCAGACCCTTATGCACCTCCCTCCAGCTTCCACAGCCATCTACTAGGACCCCATCCAGATCGAAGGCTATCAACTTTATTGATTCCATATCCTTATCCATACATCGGGGAGAATCCGTCCATATCCTTATGACTTTTCTTCCCTCTCTTTAACTGCTCTGCTATATCCTTAAACTCCTCCTCTATCTCCTTCCCCTTATCAACTAATTTATCTATCTTAATATCGAGGTCCAGAATAGTATTCAGCATCCTCAGCATAGACGCGGCACCCAGGGGATCTGGTGTGTACTCCGTCTCTGCCATCAGGCTTATGGCGGGTATATTATCATCCATGCAGTTCAATAGTATGTCAGATGAAATACCTACTAGCATCCCCTCACCTATCATGTTTATATCTAATCTCTTCATTAATTCATTGAGTTTGGGGGTGCTTGCGACCCCGAAAATCTCATGTTCTTTTTCGATTCCCTTGCCTGTTATCCCAGCCAGAAGAATCACTTTCTCAGGTTTAATCTTAAGGAACCAGTCCCTGAAGGCATCTGCAAATTCCCCCGTATCTGTGATAGGTACGGTTATCTCGGAAAATATCAAGATAATATTTCCTTTGGCATATATCCTCACCGGATGCATCGCCTTGGAGTTGTGAACTACCGCCAGACTCCTGATACTATCTGATTTAACATATCCTATCAATTCCATACCTAAATCGTCTATCATGTACTTGGTGGCAATTGTTGAGACAAAGCCTTTACTTGGAAATCCCTCGATGACAGTGGGATTTTCCACAACATCCTTCATCAGTTTAATTTCAATGGCCATTTTCGTTATTTATTAATATGATTCACCTATAAATCCACTATCTCTTTAAATGCATCAATAACCCTCCTTATCTCATCTCTCTTAAGCAGATAGGTGCTTAATTTAAAATTCTTGGTTAATCCGGGTTTTATCCCCCCTATCCCTCGCTTTTTCAACTCCTTATAGAGAAAGAACCTGCCTTTTTTATGTCTCTTGGAGATATCATACAAAACCTTAGATTTAAAGAACATTAAGTCGTGCTTGTGTGGTTTTTCTCCAAGTTGCATTAATCCGAGTTTTTCCAGTTCTTTTGAAAAATATCTCGCGTTTTCTATCTCCATATCCCATTTATTAACCCGTTCTAAAACAGTGGGAAATGCTGCCATCAGGGTTGCAATAGCAGTTCCTTTCAACTCGCAGCCCAAAAATTCAACCTCTTTCTTCGGATATCTTTTTGATTTTCTTAGCATAATTTTTTCCCATTTTTTATTCATTCCCAAAACACCAATGGTCCCTGATGAAGCCATTGATTTATGACCCGAACCAATTATAAAATCGGCCCCAAGGTCTTTCATAGAAATGGGCATTCTCCCCACCGCATAAGCCCCGTTAACCAGATACGGAACCTCATATTCCTTAGAAATTTCTCCCAATTTTTCAGCGTCTGGTAAATTCCCGTAATTCCCGTCGGGATATGTCAAAAGAATCATCGCCGGTTTATGTTCTTTTATTAGAACCTCATAATCTCCCACATCTATTTTGTATTCTGGCGTTCCAGAATTTGGAATCTCAACAACCTTTAAATTAGCTCTTTCAGCTGCAGTAATTGTTGTATAATGTCTGTTTCCATCAACAATTATGCTATCACCTGGTTTCGTAATGGAATGCATTACATTGAATATACCTTCTCTAGCTCCGAGGGTTAGTCTAGTGATGTCCGCTCCTAAAAACTCTGGTAAAAGTTCGTGAATAAATTCTTTAATTAGAGGAACATCCATTAAATCTAATCCTGGACTGATATCATAGATAGAATAACCATCTGCAAATTCAATTAATGCCTTCCTTGCCGCAGGTGTCAAAATTCCACCACACTGTATGGGGTTTAGGTTTATCAAACCCATGGTCCCTCTGTGCATATTCATAAATCTCTGGAGTTCTTTCTTTTCTACCTTCATTATCTCATCATAAAAATATCGAATT
>CBFCYF010000116.1:0-5910 GCA_965602195.1 uncultured archaeon
ATTTAATTTGAATGCAGGCTCATCTACTGCTGAGAAGTCAGGGACCAGGTAATGGTAGTTGGTGTTGAACCATTTAGTTAACTCAAGGGCATTCCCGCCCCGACACAGATTATAGTATTCATCGAGGCTCTCAACCTGGTATAAACCAACCGTTATGGCTGTATCAAGCATATTATCATATAATGTTATTTCTCCTTCTGGGAATCCATCAACGAATCGTTTATATGCAGATAGCATGTTCTCTTGCAGCCTATGGATCTCCTGCCAAAGCTCCTTCCCTGAAACCTTACCCCCCCAATATCCCTCAATACTCTGTTTATATTCTCTTTTTCTTCCGAGCCTGGGGTAACCGTAAGCGTATGTTTGCATAATAAAAAACCTCCCTTAGGGAACACATTCCCCCACATAGATATTATCCTGGGAGTGTAATAAATACAATAAATTTATTAATCTCTTAGACCTAATGTCTAACTGTATCTCAGTTTGAGGAGGAATTATGAAATTTAGATTACTGCTTGTTGCGTTAATCTTGGTGTCTTCCGGTTCATTGGTCCGTGCTGACTACCTGGATATGCTGAAGAATTTGGATGTGAGTCTCCTGTGTATTCTCTCCTGGGTCACTGCACCTGTGGTTGCGGTTTTGCTTGTCTTAGGCGGCTACTTGCTTGTATCCGGGGACTCCCCTGAAAGAAGAGATAAAGGCAAGGCTTTGGTTCAGAACGCGCTTGTGGGGTTGATTCTGGTTGTGTTATTAATTCAAATCTCCATAATTATCGGGGATATGGAGAAACTGTACTGGGAGATGTGCTGGGATAGGGCGCCTCCTGCGGTAAATCAACCTCCGGTGGCAGATGCAAGGGCGGGTGAGGCAGTAAACCCAACCGGGAAATTAGTTACAGTTGATGTAGATCAGGTTGTGTATTTCGACGGCACCCAATCCAGTGACCCGGATGGAACGATAACGTCCTGGGGGTGGGATTTTGGCGACGGAGAAACGGGATCCGGGGAAACCGTAACCCACAAATATTCAACCGCTGGAACCTACACCGTCACCTTAACCGTTACCGATGATAAGGGGGCGACTGCTGCAAATAGTGTGGCTGTTGAGGTGGGTGGGGGTGAATTCGAGCTAACTCATGAGGTTCATGAAGAGGAGGTAACTCCTTAGGGGTGAAGTATAAATACTGGAAAAATATAATCATCATAAAATGCAGTTTACGCGGAATATGAGGGTTTGCTTGGGGGTGTTGAGCATTCTACTGCTCATAGGTACGGTAGTGGCGGAAACTACTGAATGCTGGAGGGAGGATAATTATATCCTTCTCTCGTCCGGCGGTGCTGCTTACCTTTACGATAATCTGAAGAAGTTCTGTAAGTGTGTAATGGGTGAGTATGGTTACCATGATTTTGTTGAAAGGGGCCAGTGTGTCTGTGCTGGCTATCATGATGCAGAAAATAACGAGAACTGGGACACATATTTCGTATTTGATGAACTTGTTGACTGGGAATGTCCTACTAAATGTGCCGCATCTGTTGTCTGTCCTGACGATAATAGCTATGATACTAATGCTTTTGAACCTGTTCCTTATTTTTATTCGACAATGACGGCAAAGATTTTATCGCCAGAAGATGGGGAACTAGTTCCAAGGGGAAAAGTAATTTTTGAGGGTGAGGTTAATCCTGTGATTCCACACACGTACTATGCTGCGACTCCACCTTATACGTATATTTGGAGCATAGAGGGGGTGGAAGTAAACACCATGGGGCCTACATCAGATACTCATGTATCATTTGATAAAGATTTTTCCCCCGGCGAATATGAAATCAAATTAACTGTTAGTAACGTAGACTACACTGAAGAAGATGTGATACATATAACCGTTGGATGGACACCACAGGAGGAATACATCCCCCACATGTGTGATCAGGGTTGTGTGGAGGATCCTGTGAAGTGTACGGATCCTAAGGCACCCTATTTCTGTAAGAGAAGTTCATGGTGGCCGTTGAGTGATAGATGCGTTCCACAAGGCTACGACTATGGATTCTGTGGAGGTAAAACGGAGGGTGGGGGATTCTGCAGGGAATGTGATCAGGGTTGTTTTAAGGGGCTTGATGATTGCCACCCAAACATACCCGGTGATCAGCCGTGTGGGCCTGATGAATACTGTTGCAGGAAATCTATCTGGGTCCACGACTGTGTACCTGAAGGCTTTGACAGGGGATGTTGTGGTGGTCCAACCGAGAAAGAAACCATAACCACTATAGAAGAAACATTCACGGGAACAGGTGCAAGCAGTTGCACAGATAAAATCATGTGGGAGGTGCAGGGGTACTGTGGGGGAGATTGGATAGATGTCTCAGCAGACTGCGAGGAAGGCAACTACAATGAAATAGACTTAACTGTAAATCCCGGGGAAGCTAAACGGGCCACATGCACATCCAAAAAGATTCCCTCCAAATATAGCGGGATCCACTGTGCAAAAGTAACATGGTGCGGCGTTGTGGATGAGTTCAGGTATAGTGGGATTGAAGGGACAATGGCTGCAAAGATTTTATCGCCAGAAGATGGAGAAATACTTCCAAAAGGAAAAGTAGTTTTTAAGGGTGAGGTTAATCCTTCCGGAACCCCGCCTTACAACTATATCTGGAGCATAGACGGGGAGGGAGTAAAATCCATGGGACCTATATCAGATACACATACATCATTTGATAAAGATGATCTTTCCCTCGGCGACCATGAGATCAAGTTAAGTGTCAGTGACGTAGAGTACACTGCAGAAGATGTAATAACAGTAACCGTACTACCTGGGGTGTCAATAATCTCTCCGGAAGACGGGGAGAGATATCTTATAGGTAATGTACCTTTTAAGGGTGAAGTTTTTGCTGGAACTCCGCCTTACACCTACGCTTGGAGTGTGGATGGTGTGGAGATAGAAACCTTTGAGTCGATACAGGAGGCCACAGTATCCTTCAACCGAAATGATCTCTCCGCAGGCGACCATGTGGTTAAGTTAACGGTTACAGATAATGAGGGTGTGGTTAGCAAGGACAGTGTGGAGATTACCCTGATGGAGGGATTGCTTGTGTCAATAACCTCACCGAAAGACGGAGACGCTTTCGTCAGAAAATCCCTGATTACGTTCGCAAGTTCAGTTGAGGGGGGAACACCCCCCTACACCTACAGCTGGGATATAGGAGGGAAATATGAACTCAGTGGGTGGACTTTCAACTTTCCAGTGGATTTACCTCTCGGATACCATGATATTGTCCTTGATGTTACAGACGATGAAGGCAGGACAGGAACCCACAAGATAACCATCGATTTCGCCGTCGAATGCGAGAAGGGGCCGAATACTGCTACCCCCTGTGAATTCCATAAGCCCAGCACAGTGATTTACGAGACGGGCCAAATCACTGTATGCGACCCGGAACCGCCGATGAAAAAAATAATCAATGAATGGATTCTATCCGACCCTGTACTGAGAGAACAGGTGAAGCAGGGAATTTATGATGACGCTGTCAGGAAAATATTTAAGAAAACTAATGAGATATACCTTTATGGTTACAGGGATGACTGTGACAAAAGACCAGCCAGCGGATTTCTGGGTGAAGAATATCTATTTGATATAGACACTAAATTCGAGAGTGTATTGAACAGTGGAACAGCTACATATGAGCTAAGAATGGTATTCCACGGCAAAGGCCATTCTCTTTACTCTCACTCTCCAAGAGTTAGGAAGGTATCTGACGAGGAATGGAGGATAGCGAATGTGGGATCCGGGGCATACGCATACTACATATACATTATCAAGAAGCAGGGGGGCCAGCTAAACGTGTACAGGATAATTAAGTATGGCTGCTGCAGGCAGTGGTCTGCTGTTTTACTGTCACTGATAAGGACAATGGGTGTGTCACAACACAGGGTTCATATCCTAGGCTTTGGTACAATTTGGAGTATAACTGATGAGGGGGGGGAGTTCGAAAATGGACATCATGTTGTAGCCTACCAATCGGATAGTGTGAACTTGTGGATTTTAGATATCACAGACCCTGGTAATGGGGGTTGCGGGAAGCTGATAGATATTAGTTCATGGCGGAATACGTGCCCATATGAGTCTGTCTGCCAAACAAGCAGGTGGTTTTATGTAAATGACCACGGGGGCCATCGCTGGGATGATTGTCCGTTGCTCCCCCACGTGTGTGAATATATTGATGGCATGCCGGCATCTGGTTTGATGCCTACTAACGAAATATTCCCTGTATCATGGATTAAATAAAAAAAATGAAGAGAACATCATATCTGGTATTGGCAGTACTCTTGATGAGTGCAGTTGCTCAGGGTGCAGATATCACCTTAGAGAAAACCCTCTCCGAAAACGTTATAACAGAAGGCGATAATGTGACTGTAGAGATAACCCTGATAAACAACATGGATAAGGAGATTAAGGGACAGCTGACTGACTGGTATCCGAGATTTGCCGGGATTGAGGGCTACTACGCTAAAATAGAGAAACCCGGCGGGGGTGTGAAACCTATGCCTGAATGGGACATCACACTAAAACCCCTTGAAAAAAAAGAGATAACCTATTACCTACATTTCGAGAGGATACCAACAAACCTGAATGACAAGAAGTACACCATCCATGAGGCAGTATTCTACTCGGATGGATACGTGTATCCTTCCGGAGACATCTCCGTCTACATAACAGGTCTCTCGGTTCCGGAGAAAGGATGTAACTATAATTTCGTCTGTGAGCCACAAAGAGGGGAGAATTTCGGAAACTGCCCGCAGGATTGCTCTTCAAGCGGAAAAGACAATTACTGTAACCCAATAGGGAATGTAGTCTGTGATCCGGACTGCGAACCTGGGCAGGACCCGGATTGTGAGGAGGGGGCCACAACCACCATAATTACAGCTACGTCCTCAACAACCGTGCCTCCAGTCACTACGCTACCTCCAGAAAAACCCGAGGATAATGGGGGCTACCTGATATACCTGATTGCTTTATTAATTATACTCCCCACAGCCTTCCTGATCTACAGGAAAACAAAAACCGGGGAAATAAAAAAAGAGAAAAAGGAACTTGAAGTAAAGGAATGGGTGAAGAAGAACCTGAGAGACGGAGAGGACCCGGAGGCCCTGAAGGAGATTCTGAGGGAAGGAGGCTATGACCCCAAAATAGTGGATGAATTAACAAAGAAACTGTATGGTTGAATATAAGAGAAAATCCTCCCTGTTATTTTTATATTCCAAATACTGATAATTTAACAACCCTGAAAGGAAAATGGTTTACGCAAGCTATCACGTAATCAAGGACATATTGGAGATAATTGAAGAAAAAGACCTGGATAAACTACAGAGAGAATGCGCTAAATTCTGCAAGAGATACCCTAACGACAGGGAACTCCATGAGCTAATCTGCGGATTAGACAGTAAACTCTCAGAGTATATAGTATCAAAAGATGAGAAGACATTGGAGGACCTGAAATCAAAACTCAAGGACTTGGTGAACATCCGCAAAATAGAGACCTCCGGCGGAGATAAACTATGGTTTAAGGACCGTAGGCCGTAAGGGATCGCGAAACCAACAAAGCAATATGTATGTACTTTCGATGTTAGAGCACCCCCTGCCACAGGCAGGACACTCAGCAGTCTTGTGAGTATTGAGCAGGGATACGGTTACGTGGTGTTCATCCCTTTATAACGCAACAAAGCTTATAACCTTTGAAATCAAATAATCTCCTGAATATTTAGGATAGTTTCAATTGAGACATTTTATTTACCCGATAATAATATGCCTCGCCAAAGTTTTATCTCATAGTCTATCCTAAATTTAGAGAAGAACAATAATATTTAATGTTACCTACAATATAATCAAGAAGCACCAAGGAGGGATAAACGTTTCATCT
>CBFCYF010000117.1:0-5843 GCA_965602195.1 uncultured archaeon
TCTGCTGAATGAAGAGTGGGTGTTGTAAACTGACCGGTGAGCTTGTAGCGGGGTATGAAATTTATATCATATTCTCTGCCTTCAACTGTGAGATGTACTTCGTATCCTTCATTGAGTACCTCAACCGTTGGTTTATCTCCTCCCCCTTCCGTGGCTTGCTCATGTTTTTCCTTCAGCTGAGCCATAAGATCAGGTGGGGTTCCTCCGCCTCCATCCCGGTAGATGAGTCTCTGGATTAACTGGAAATCAACCTTCCTCGTGTTACATTTTTTCTCTATCTCCTCCAGTGAAGGCTCTTTTTCATTCTCGCACCTATCGACAAACCATTCCAGAACCTCTCCCACGTCTTCCTTAGAGACTTCTCTTTCATTAACTTCCTTATAGGCTTTAAGGTAGGCATCCAGCATCTTAAGTGAAAGAACAGCCCAGTTATAGCTGGATGTGTCTAAGCCGCGGTTCTCAAGAGCATTAAGCTTACACTTATTCAGCTCAAGTTCATTCATTGGTGTACCTTCTTGCTCTCCTTGCTCCACCTGTTTCCTGAATTCATCTGCGGCTTCCTGCAAGGCTTCAGTTCCTGTTTGGGTGGCTTCTTCTTTAGGCAGAGTTGCGGCTTTTTCTTTCCCAGTGGTTGGTTCTGTTTTCCTCCAAGAGTAATATAACCTGTGTTTCTTAATCTCAGTTTTTAATCTCTCATGTAATGTTACAATATCTCCAAATGCATATTCAGGATATCTCTTGCCACGATAGAATATGTCCCAGAATGCTTTCCTTCCAGCGATCTCATCGTAGAATTGAACGGCATTCCAGCCAGCATAGCGGTTTGGGTATCCCTCTCTGGTTGCTGCGTATATCTTGTAGTTGTATCCCTGATAATCAAATCCAGCATCTTTTATGCCCCTGTCCTGTAGTTCCATGAAATGAAGCTGACTTTTTACCGCAAGCCCTTCATCAAACAGTGCATATTCAACGAGATATACATACAACGTACCCATAACTCTAAGGTTTCTCCTAATTGCATGATTGCACTCATGAACAAGTCCCCATGATATATCCTGTAATGTCCATGGGTGTGTGAGTGTAGTAAATATAACAGCTCTTGCGAACTCATTAGTTTCTATATCCTGAAGTCTACTACAGAGGGGTCTAGATATGCCCTCTCTGGCAATGATTGGGGATTCTATCACCTTGTCTCTATACTTAACTGTCAGGTAGGGTATCTCCTGCCTTCCCTTGTATGGCAATGAATCAAAGGCATCACGGTTTATTATCCATTTGTTTAACTGTATCCTTGTCTCTTTATCAATTTCCCTGAATTCAATTTCAACCCTGATCCCAGAACCCTCATAGTATTCGTTCAGAACATCTGTATATGAGCCCCACCTACCTTCTGAATCAACATACAACTCGTTTTTCAAAAGGATATTCAATGCTCTCTGCTGATCCTCTAAGGATACATCCTCATTATTTCTCTTATTTATAAATTCTCTCAGATAATCTGCATCGGTCTTGCTGAGGCGTTTTTTATTTTCAAGGAAGCTTTGGTACTTTTCCTCCAGAACTCCTCTAAGATGTTCATCCCATTCCTTTGTACCCTGGATTACTCCTTCGGGAACAATTTGCTCGTATTTTTTAAGTATCCTAGTCCCCTCCTCCTTAAGTTTTTTTAATTCATCCCTGATGTTTTTTATCACATCATCGATTTTGACTTTTGCAGGTTCCTTATTCGCCCGCAGTCTTTTCGCCGGGCCAACGAGATCCCGCGGGGCGTTGGCTGGTTTTCTAATCTCCGCCCCATATTTCTTTCCTCCAATATAATTCACATACTCCGTAATTCTCTTGGCATAGGTACTGGCATCATCCAGCAATACGTGACTGGGTATTGAATTAACCTCAAGTAGCCATATCTTATCGTTCTTGTCTATCTCCCAGTCAACGCTAATTTCACCCCAGCCCTCACCCAGAATTTCACCTATTCTTTCTGATACTGATGAAATCTTCTTCAGAATCTCATCGTATCCATCCCCAAAGTGTTTCTTATCAATGCCAAGTATTTCACCAACAATTATATTGCCTTCCCCATCCCTTAGGACATATGCCTTTATCTTAATCCTTGCCCATAGTCTATAAGACTTGATTCCCTGCTGTACTACGTATTCCTCATCCAGGCGCAAAGATTTTAATTTATCGTCTAGTATGTCACCTTTTTTTATCAGGATCATACCATCTCCTGCTTCGCCCGTGTCCAGCTTAACATAGACTGTACCGTCCTTATATTTCTTGAAGAATTCCTCAACAGTTTCTTTCACATTATCTGAGGGTACGTGGAGTTTCGTTTCGGGCAGTAATCTTTTGATTTCAGGATTCTCGGAGAGAACCTCATAGGTTTTTGATTTACTTTCTGTGATCTTTTTTATTCCTGGATCGTTTACGCAAACACACTCCTTAGTGGCTTCTTTTAGTTTCTTAAACTGCTCATATGTTCCTCCATACTTGATGAACTTATCTCGTATAGTTCTGTCATATACCACACAATTATTCAATTCCTTAAGCAAATCATCATTAATTTCTTCGGGTTTTATTATCCAGACATCCATGCCCAGTTTTTCTGCCTCTTTATTTATAATATTTGCATGATCTGGTCTAACACCGATTATAGCAAGCTTTATCTTTGAATATGCGAAATTACTCCTCAATGCTTTTCTACCCTGAGGAGTTACCCTGTATTTCCTTATCATCTGGATGCCCTTGAAATATCGGGGATTTTCGACTATGGCTCGGAGTGTATTCGCTAAGATAGGCTTTATCTCTTCAAGACTTTCTATCCCCATCGTACGACAATATCCATGGATCTCTATGGCAATGTGATTTAGGATTATTTGGCTCTCTTTTGCAGCTGGAGGTAACTCGAAGATAATTCCGGGTCCTGGGATATCCTTCTCTGTTGTTAGAACACTCACCAATTTCTCAGCGGCATCGGAAATAACATCATCCTTCAAAGCGTGTCTCCTAATATTCCTTATCCAAAGGGGTTTTTTGATTTCATTCTTAATTAAATCCCTGAATTTCTCCTGCAGTTCACTGAATTCATCCGCAGTTAACTCCTTCTTCCCATAACCTTCCTTAATGTCCGGGTTTGCATCCAGGATTTTATTTATAACCTCCTTCAATTCCTCCGCCTCAGCCTCCAACAGAATTTCAGCATCCCTAACCAGGTCCACATATAGATACTCGGAGAGAATATCGTGGTTCTCAATCACCCTACCCGAATTCCGCACATATCTTTCGGCTAATTTCTTATCTCCTAAAACCTCGTCTGATAGAATATCTCCAAGGTCCTGGGATGCTTTCACGAGTATGTGATGTTTAATGAATTTATCGGATTCTCCGCCTAGTTCCTTTTCAGCGTATTCCCTTAACTTTTTCTCTGAGAATTTTTCACCATAGGGTATGATGTTTATATAGTCTCCATAGATTCCCATCCACTTCTGTGGGGTTTCGAATCCTATCCTATCCAGTTTCTCCACCGCCTTTTCAATATCCATTGTTGGAGTCCACGCCCCGGCTCCGCCTGGAAGGAATTCCGTTTCATTAGCATCTATCTTCTCCCCAACATGTGCTCTGGATTTTATCTTGTTGAGCCTCTCTTTAATTTCTTCATAGGTATCTGCCAATCCCTCAAGCAGCGCAAGCCGATGTATTACACTCGACCTGGTATCCCCAAACGTCCTGGCAAGTTCATCTATGTCTCCTAGAAGCTCTGGTTTTTCTTCAAGTTTTTCAAGTAAAGCCAGATCCGGCTCTCGTTTTCCTTTCCCCACCTCTATTTTTTTAACTCTACGTGGCTTCGTTGTTTCTCCACCGGGTTTTCCTTTCCCTTCTAAAAATACCTCCCTGATACTTCCGTTTTTGGCCCTACCTACCCTGACCCACCCATCGCCTTCCAGTTGATTAACTCCTCTTCGGATAACAGAGGATCCCAGCCCTGTCTCTTCGGCGATTTCCTTCACACTCATCCCCTGCTCTCCAACGCATCCCAAGATTCTGCCAAAACCGCTATGCTCCCAGAGATACTCCCCCATCCCCGTTGTCTGGGATTCCGTTATCACGCTCCTTCCTTCTTTCCGCTCTATTGTTATTATCCCCTTATACTCCAAGTCATGTATGACTATGCTCCTGGTTTGAGGATGAACTTCATAACCTACCCTAGCTGTCCCCGTTGTCTTCACCCATCCCTCGCCTATGTCCAAACCGGAACCTCTTAGTTCCTCCAGATGCGTTATTACCCTCCCCTCAGCTGTATTTTCTCTGAGATATTCCTCTGCCTCAAACACCCACGTAACATTCTCTACGTTTACGTCTCTATTCATATCCGCCAGTATCTTTTTTGCTCTAAGTTTCTTCTGTAAAAATTCCTCCACATTCTCTAGAGTTGCTTTATCCCCCCTCCCCTTCACTTGCTTTACCGCATCTAATATCTCTTTATCGCTTACTGGCAGTTTTTCTTTTATCCTCTTTCCAAGGTCAATGGATCTGCCGCCAAAAATATCGGGGGGGTGTTTCGGTGGGTTTCTTTTTTGTCCATAATCTGTCTGATATAACAGCCTGCCATGTGCCTCAGCCCCAAGATATGCTATGCCTTCATCATCCACATAAACATTATCTCGGTTATCGATTATCCACTCCAGAACATCAGGGTCTAGTTCACCCCATCTGCCTATAGGCAGTGGCTTAGTAGAAGCCTCAGCAATACTCTTTCTCAGCCCCTTTAATTCTATCACCCTGGAATAAGCCTCTCCTGCCGCCTCTGTATTCCCCAATCCGGCATAACTCCTCCCAAGGCCATGCCAGGCAACTGGATTTCCTGGATTTAACTCTACTGCTTTCCTGTAACTCTCTGTGGCTTCATCAAATGCGTTATCCCTATAAAATCCTTCTCCTTCCTCGATGAGTTTATCAATATATTTTTCTTCAGGTGATCTGACCTCCTTTTTCGCGAGTTCCTCAACCTTATCCCTGTTAATCTGCCATTTATCGATCGTCTCCTTACCCCAAGTAATACTTAATTTCTTCCGCTCTTCCTCTGGTATCTCTCTCAGGTATCCTGGGATAAGCTCTGTAATACCATATTCTTTAAGAATCTGGAGTAACGCCCTATGTTGCCAATCTAAATCAAGTCCCTGATTGTAGATGTAAGTTCTGCCCGCCAGCAAGTCACCCAGTAATGATGTGATCTTCTCTGCCGTGACCTTTTCTTTTGATGGGAGCAGGTTCCTTAATTGTTTCCCTAATTCATCTCTTT
Organism: uncultured archaeon; assembly: GCA_965602195.1. Classification (GTDB taxonomy): domain Archaea; phylum Altiarchaeota; class Altiarchaeia; order IMC4; family QMZM01; genus CBFCYF01. The sequence continues at coordinate 5,303 of CBFCYF010000117.1, forward strand.
TTACCCTTACTTCTCCGATTTCTGCTACAACCCCGCTTTTTTCTATAGCCCGAGTAAGCGTTAATGCATCAACTCCGCCTATGATATCTCTGATCTTACTTAGCTTATATTTGAATTCATCACTGAGTGAGTAACCGTAGTCATCTCTTTTAAGAATTCCCTTATTCTTCAATTTAGGAAGTACTGTTCTAACAGTGTCCCTGGAAATACCGGATAACCCTGCGACCTCATCCAGACTGAAGTGATGTAATCCCTTCTCTATGATGAAATCTAACACTATTCTAAAGCCTGATGTTAGCTTGAATCCATCATAGATACGTTCATATCCCCAATCCCGCATCAGTTTATCTCTCCTAGAATCATCGATAACCCCTGATTTATGTAACCTCCTAACAAGTTCCTCAGTCAGTAGGTAACGATTTTTTCCAGGACTGTGTAATATACCTACACTTATTAAGTCACGTAATGCATCCCCCACAGTTTTATCCGGAATTTCAGACGACTTTAATATCTCATCCCGACCGAAGCGATTCAGTCTATT
>CBFCYF010000118.1:0-5807 GCA_965602195.1 uncultured archaeon
ACTGTATCCCCTATCTCCTCTATGCCGCAGCCTAGGTTTTCCTGCAGGCTTCCGGCTAATTTCTTGTAAGAGGGGGGGGCTGTGTTTTATAGTTCTACACGGAGATTATTAATGGAGTGATTAGGTGGTTTAGGTGGAGCAATTAATATTTGAGGGTTCAGGTTACGTGCATCATGAATACCTGCGGGAGGGGGATTTAGAGAAGCAGATTATCAAGTACTCTAAACATATCTTCGGGGATAAGACGGTATACCTGGATGTTAAGAAGAAGATTGGCAGGGGTAATGTTGCGACCATACCTGACGGTTATTTGATTGATTTCTCGTTTCCTCAGCCAAAGCTTTATATTGTTAAGGTTGAGCTTGTTTCCAATGACCCGTTTAAGCATATCGGGGAGCAGCTGCTTAAGTTTGCTGTTTCATATAAGATGTGTGGGCGGGACATCAAAGGTTTTCTTTTAGGTGAGATATTAAGAGACAGCGATAAGGGGCAGATTGTTGAGGGGGGTTTAAGGGAGGGGGGATATGGAAGCATAGATGATTTCCTTGAGAGCATAGTTTTTGATAGGCCGGTGGCGTGTATTGTGGTGGTTGATGAGGTGACCTCTGATTTAACTAATGTTTTGAATCAGTTGTCGATGAAAACCGATGTCGTTGAGTTCCAGACGTTCATCGGGGATGATTATTATGGGAAGCCGATACATAAGTTCACTCCTTTCCAGGGTGATGTGCGGGAGGTGGTTGGTTTAAGGTGGGAGGAGCTGGATACGATTGTTGTTCCTGCAAGAAGTGAGGGGTTTAAAGAGATTTTTCTTGGCGGGGGCTGCTGGCATAGTGTTCGGGTTTCGAGTTCGATGCTGGATAAGATCAAATATATTGCTGTTTATAGGGCGGCGCCTGTTTCGGCGGTCACCCATTACGCCGAGGTCGATAGGATTGAGAAGTACCGGGGTACGGAGAAGTATGTCGTGTATTTTAAGGGATCGGCCAGGAAGATTAATTCAGTTAAGTTGGTTCCAAGAGGCAGGGTTAAGGCCCCGCGGGCCCCGAGGTATACTAATTTCAGGAGGCTGAGGAAGGCGAAAACCCTTGATGAGGTATTCTAGTTGTATGATCTCTTCTCTGAGGCTGAGATGATCATAGAGGTGTTTTTTTTTTTAGCAGGGCCCCCAGATTCTTCCTTCATCGGTGTGTGTTGATCCGGTGGCTTGGTTGGTGTATGTGACGTTCAATTTGATGTCGTAGTTGTGTGTTTGTGTGGGGCAGACGTCTTTCAGGTCTGTTAGTTTAACTGTGATTTTGTCTGCGGCTGCTATTATGTGGTTTGAGCTGATGGTGTTTCTGTGTCTGACGCTCATGTTGGTGATTGTTGATCCTCCGCCGTTCATGAATAGTATGCTAAGCTCTCCGGGTCCGGGGCTTATGTGGTCGATTGCCTTCACTGCCCCGAATCCGGCATATCCTCTTCCGCTCATCTTGTGGTATGGCTCGAACATGTAGATGTGTGCTAGCAGTATTAGTGTGGCAAGTATTGCGATTATTGTTTTTTTGTTTTCTTGTATTGTTGGGTTTTTTATGGTGGTGGGTTTTATTTTTAGGAGTATGTGTCTTGTTATTAGTCCGATGAAGACTGCGGCTGTTCCTGTTATGCTGTTGATAATGCCTGTTGCGTAGAATATGATGCATGAGGCTAGTATGTATAGGATTAGTATGCCGAATATTGTATATTTTTTTCTTGTTAGGGTTGCTATGGCGGCTATTGCTAGGAAGCTGATGATCCATGAGATTAACCCCAGGGCGTCGCCTCTGATTGCTGGGCCGAAGTATAGGTCGGCTGAGGCGTGCTCTGTTATTGTTAGGAGTAGTGGTAGAAGTAGTGTGTGGCGGGCTTTCATGTAATCTAATTACTTTTATCTCGTATAAATATCTGTTGTGCGAAATTCACTCCGCCTCCATAAGATTAAAAAATATTTTAACTCTTAAATTATGATGGAGTAGGAAAATGATAAACAAAATTCCACAAAAAAGTGAAAAGCGAGAACTTATGGAGTTCATTCTATTAAACTTACTCCTTCTTTTCATCACTCAACCAGGGTCAATAGTATTTGCAAACTTTGATGCACCTTACGGGTTTCTAAAAGACTTCACAACATGGATGTCTTCATTTATAGGGTTATCTCCAATACCTTTATCTTACCTGATTCTAAAAAGAAATACCATTGATAAAAAAGTAATTCCGGTCTATGCTGCCTTTATCTTAATTATGGCTTTTATGACATACTATATTGAGCAATCACTCTTCGAAGGATTTAGAAGCCCCAATTATCTGCCTACATTCCTTACATTTTTATTTACATGTTTCTTAAGTGCTTTTTTATCTCTTTTAATTCTTCCTACAGCTATTATAGATCTTGGAAAAACGTATCTCAGCTATGATTATGATATACTCCTAGGCTTAGCTAATCTTGTTATATTTTTGATTATAACCTTGCTTTCATATAACCTGTATATAAGGAAGAAAAGTGAGAAAGGAAATAAACCCCTCAGCGGGGCTTCATGAATTCAAATTGCTTCGCAATTTGCCCTTACGGGTCGCACAACATGGGCTATATGGCTCGCTACGCTCGCCCAAATCCCTTCAGGACTTCGTATAGCCCGATACGACGATGGATTGGTTCACTGCGTTTATACTTACTTTGTTGGTTGAGCTTCCGGTGCTTTTGTTTCTGCTGGGGGATTATGGTTTTCTCCGGGTTTTGGTTTGTGGTTTTTTGTTGAATGTTGTTTCCCATCCTCTTCTCTGGTTTGTTTTTCCGTTGTTTCTTTCGGGGTCTTATTCTGTTTTCTGCGGTGAGCTGCTTGTGGTATTCGTCGAGTATGTTTTGTTGGTGTTGTTTTTTCGTTGTGAGCCGAGGGTTAGGTTGTTGCTGTCGTCTTTGGCGGTTAACCTATTGTCTTTTTTTGTTGGTGAGGTGTTGTATTTGTTTACCTAGGTTTTTTTTTTGTTAGTGATGTAATGGAAGGTTTATTAACTACTATGATCTAATTAGAGTTTATGATGGAAACGAAAACATTTTTTTTGGTTGGATTGCTGGTGGTGGGAATCATCTTGTTTAGTGGATGTATTGGTTCTGATGATGGGGAGGTCGAGGTTGTGGGGGGTGTTGGATTCCAGATCCAAGGTGCTGAGTATGAGGCCGGGAAGATAATTGTGACCTTGAGTTCAAATGTCAGCGTTGAAAATGCCAGGATTGATGTCGTCGATGAGGCGGATCAGCTGCTGTGTACCAGATACAAGGATCTGGTAGCAGGCGTTACAGTGATTGAGATGACTGGTTGTGAAGCCAGGGAGAGGATAACTGTTTCTGTCAGCCCGCCTGGCGGGGGTATTGTCACGCGGGAGTTTACTCTGGCTATACCCACTCCGAGGGTGGAGATTGTCAGCGCTGGGTATGAGCTGGGAGCGGAACTAATGCTTGAATTAGACGCGAATATGGGGGCTGAGAATACCAGGGTGGAGGTTTCTGATGAACGTGGGACTGTGCTCTGTACGGAGTATGTTGACTTATCTGAGGGGTTGAATGAGATCAAACCAAGTGGGTGTGGAGCTGAGACCAAGATTACTGTGTCTGTTACGCCTCCTGAGGGGGTTATGACTACAGCCGAGTTTACCTTGAAGCTGCCGTTGCTTGAACTGAAGGAGGGTTTTAGGTACGTCTATGCGGCTACTTCGTGTCCTGGCTGTTCGGAACGGGATTTGTCTATTTATGTGACGAAAGAGACTGGCGGACACTGGGAGGGTATCGCGGGGATTAAGATGGATGAGGGCAAAAAAGCCTACTTAATGCGCTGGATGATCGACAGGGATGATCTGGGTTTATCAGTAACTATGCCTCTCAGTGAAGACGCGGTGTTGGGTGATGTTGATTACATTGACGACATTGAGCAGATGCAAAGGATTGGCAATGCTGGGGAGTCTATAATGCCCTTCTGGGTGGTTTTGTTTAAGGAGATCTATGGCTTTGACATAAATGAGCTGATTACAGCACACAAAACAACCTTGGCTGTGGATCAGCAGAATGTAACCTTTAGCACATCTGATCCGGCGGTGTATGGCAACTATTTGGCTTACACGCTTGACATAGAGGTGTATCGGGATGACATCAAGACAGACACCGGAGAGTTTGTCATATCCTCAGCTAAGCCTTATCTGCTGATGGAGACGGATATAGGTAGTGGTTCTCAGATATCGTTTAGGAGGGTTGAGCTGAAGGAGTTTAGTCTCGACGACTATGGGGGTTATTCCATTGAGGGGTGGGCGTCCAGCTGACCTGTTCTGGTTGTGTTTTCTTCTTCTGCTTCGGGGATGATCACCCAGGCGATGATGTAGGTGATTACTCCGGGGAATATGCCCATGAGGGTGACGACTATCCATAGCAGCCTTATCAGCACGGGGTCGACGTCGAAGTGTTCGGCGATGCCGCCGCATACGCCTGCTATTATCCTGCCCTTTTTCGATCGATGTAGTCGTTTCATTTTTTTTTTGGGGGGTGTGGTAAAATATTTCTGAGCATATCCCTAAATATGCCGGTGTTTCGGCTGTAACTCATTATGCGGGGGTTGATGGGATTGGGGAGTATCAGGACACGGAGAGGTATGTTATATAAAGAAGATGAATTTGATCAAGCTGGTTTCGAAGAGCTGAGTGGGAGCTCTGCAGGCGCCTGGATATACGAATTTCAAGGGATTAATGAAGGCAGGAAATCTGGGTGAGGTATTCTACTCTGAGGTCTCCTTTTTTTGTTTTGTTTTCTGATTAAATAACTGGGGATGGGAAATGGAGATATCCTGGATGGAAGATGAATAAACTTAAGGCGTGGATGTTTAACAGGAAGGCTTCTTCTTGGGGAAGTAAGCCGGAGGAGATTTTGGAGGCGTTGGCGTTGAAGCCTAGGCAGCATGTTGCTGATGTCGGGGTTGGGGGTGGATATTTTTCCCTGAGGTTCGCTGAGGCTGTTGGGGGTGGGGGGCTTGTGTATGCGGTTGATACAAATCAGGGGTTTTTGGATATCCTTATGGAAAGTTCACGGAGAAGAGGTTTGAGGAATATTAGGGCGGTTCCTGCAGGCCGGATTCGGTCGTTAATTCCTGAGGGAAGTCTGGATTATGTTTTCTTGAGGAGTGTGTATCATCATCTCCGGGATCGGGTTAGGTATATGAGGGATATCTCAGCTTATCTGAAGCCTGGCGGGAGGGTGGCGATAATCGAGTATTGTGGCGGTGGAGGCTTCAGTTTCCATAAACTGTTTGGGCATTATGTTCCTGAGGAGAGGATTGTTGAGGAGATGGTGGAGGCTGGGTATGAGGTAGGTGAGCGGTTTGTTTTTCTGTCGAAGCAGTCTTTCATGTTTTTTTCTCGCATAAAATAATTTCTTTTTTTTTTGTATTTGTTTACTTAGGTTTTTGTTTTGTTTGAGTTTGAATCTAAAAAAGACGATAAGCTAAATTAATTTAAATTGTTAATAATCATATAATATACTGAAGATGGGAGATAAGAGAGCTAAATTCATGCGAATATTCGCTAACATCCCTGGAAAAATCAGGGGAGAAGATGTAATTGTAGTGATAGATGATGAACCATTCACGTGGAATGCAGCAATGATTGAAGTAAAAAACGATTCTGAACTCGGCAAAAAAATCATAAAAAAACTGGAGAAAACAAGAATACTATGATAAAAAAGAAGAGACTTGACGAGGAAGTCAAAAAATTAGTACTATGGCGTTTAGAAACCAGCGTACCAGCGTATT
>CBFCYF010000119.1:0-5714 GCA_965602195.1 uncultured archaeon
AGATTCCAAGAGTTATTATGGCATCCAAGGTAGATGATCTGGATCTGAAGATAATCCGGGAACTTCAGAAAGATGCCCGCCAAAGCTACAGGGAGATAGCAGAGAGATTGAAGGTCGCCGAAGGAACGGTTTACAACAGGGTGAATAAGCTTCAGGAACGGGGTGTAATCAAGAGATTCATCCCGGACATAGATTTCTCAAAGCTCGGTTACGATCTGGTTGCAGTAATCGGCCTCATGGTTGAGGGAGGCCATCTACCAAAGATCGAGAAGAAGATCGCGAAGAAACCGAATGTTTCTGCGGTCTATGATGTTACCGGAGACTATGATGCCCTGATAGTTGCGAAATTCAGGGATCGTGATTCCCTGAATAATTTCGTGAAGGGAATTCTGGCCATGCCGGATGTTAAAAGAACATATACCATGGTTGTCTTGAATGTGATGAAGGAAGTGCATGGAGTCGAGATCTGATGAGAATGCCTAGAAAATCCTTCTTGATTGATATAAATGGCGTACTCTATGTTGATAAGGAACCTGTGGATGGTGCCGCAGGTACCGTTGATTTTTCTAAGTCTTATCACCCTGTTAGATATCCCTCTTAATATTCCTTCTGCAGACTCCACCAAATGGATGGCGTAGGTGCTCCACCTGGTTAGTTGTATCTTTCTGTACTCCGCCCCAGGCCTATATACTCTATATACATTACATATGAACTATTTATTTAGGGTATTCTTACATACTTTTGATATGAATGATTAAGAAAAAAAGATGAGATAAAAATGGAAAATTTTAAGAAAACATTGAGGGGAATTGGATTACTGGGTTTAATAATACCTGCATTTTTTTTATGTGGATGCATTACATCTGAAGAAGTGAAACAGGAAAGATTGATTGTTGCTGGTTCCACAACGGTTCAGCCCATAGCATCCGTTGTTGCCGAAGCCTATATGAAAAAACACTCGGATGTGTTGATAGCCATACAGGGTGGGGGTTCAGGAACCGGAGTGAAGATGGTGGCCGAGGGAACGGTAGATATTGGAATGTCTTCAAGGGAATTGAAGGAAAAAGAGATTAATGCACACCCTGATCTTAAGGCTCATACCATAGCCCACGACGGAATCGCGGTTGTAGTGCATCCAAGCAATCCTCTTAGCGACCTGACGAAGGAACAGATAACTGATATATTCGCTGGAAGGATTAGGAACTTTAAAGAGATGAGTGGAGATGACACAGAGACAGTGATAGTTATCAGAGAGGAAGGTTCAGGCACGAGGGCAACATTTGAGAAATTGATTATGGGAGATGAGGATACTGCAAAAAATGCACTGCAGAAGCCAAGTAACGGGGCGGTTAAGGCGACCATAGCAAGCAATGAAAACGCCATCGGTTATCTGGGAATCGCCTACCTTGATGAAAGCGTGAAGGCTATTAAGATGGACGGAATCGAACCATCAAAGGAAAACATAAGATCAGGAGAGTATCCTGTTTCAAGGAAGTTATATATGATAACCAAAGGCGAAGCAAGTGGTTTGGCAAAAAAATTCATAGATTTTATCCTGAGTGATGAAGGCCAGAGAATGGTTGGAGATGAGGGGTTTATAGAGGTTAAGTGATGTTGTCGGCAAGTCCATAGACTTCAAGGTTATCCAAAAGATGATTAAGGGAAAACCCATAAACCCCGAGAATATTGCTAAAACCATTCTCTTTGTGTTTGCAGTAACAGCCACCTTGGTTATCCTGCTCATAACCCTATTTCTCTTCAAAGAGGCTCTACCTGTACTTACCGGTATTGGACTGATGGATTTTATTTTTGGGGCTGAATGGAATCCCTCAGAAGATGAATTCGGTGCCCTTGCATTTATCCTGTGCTCCATTATAATAACCTTCGGCGCATTGATAATCGCTGTTCCACTCGGAGTTTGTTGTGCAATATTTCTGGCGGAAATAGCACCTAGGTGGGCTAAAACCATTATAAGACCTGCTATTGAATTACTGGCTGGAGTCCCATCCATAGTCTATGGTTTATTTGCGTTGACGATAATCGTTAGGTTAATAAAGGTAACGTTTTCCCTGCCAACCGGGGAGACACTGCTTGCGGGATCAATAATCTTGGCGGTGATGATTCTGCCAACAATAATAAGCATTTCGCAGGATTCTATTGAGAGAGTTCCGAGGGAGTATAAAGAAGGATCCCTGGCTCTTGGGGCAACAGACTGGCAGTGTATCAGAGGCGTTTTATTACCTTCTGCAATGCCGGGTGTGGTGGCTGGAACAATTCTTGGGATTGGAAGAGCCCTCGGGGAGACTATGGCTGTTGTTCTTGTCTTAGGAAATGTGGAGGTGGTCCCCGACTCCCTGCTTAAACCTGGTGAGGCTTTAACCTCTGCTATCCTTTTGGAGATGGGGGAGGCGATCGTTGGTAGTATGCACTACTCTGCTTTATTCGCCCTTGGAATAGTCTTGTTTTTCATTGTCCTAGTACTAAGCTTAACTTCAAATTTTTTATTGATGAGGTATAAGATCTGAGGATGATTTCCATCTACATTAAAGATAAGATTGCAAAGGGGGTTTTCTGGATTTCCGGGATGGTAATAATCCTTACTCTGTTTGCAGTTCTTGGTTATGTGGCTGTTAAAGGCATGGAATCAATTAGCCTTGAATTTCTCTTGGGAATCCCGGTAAATGCTGGGAGAGGGGGTGGAATCTATCCGGCAATTCTCGGAACTCTCTACCTGACAGTTATCGCTCTCCTATTTGCAACCCCTGTTGGGGTGGGTGCTGCAGTATATCTTACAGAGTTCACCCGGGAGGGGAGATTGACTAACGCAATTCGTCTGGGAGCAGATACCTTAAATGCGGTTCCCTCAATAGTTTTTGGTCTCTTTGGGTTTGCGTTGTTTGTTTTTTATCTGAGGGATTACACAGGCGGTGTCTCTATATTGTCTGGTGGATTAACCTTGGGTCTTATGATTCTTCCGACGGTTATAAGAACATCGGAGTTGGCTATAAAGTCGGTTCCAGCATCGGAAAAAGAGGGAAGTTACGCCCTTGGCGCTACGAAGCTATACACCATAAGAAAGATAATACTGCCTTCTGCATTGCCGGGCATAGTAACGGGTTTGATTTTGGGTTTAGGTAGGGCTGCTGGTGAAACAGCGCCGATAATATTCACTGCGGCGGTATTGAATCCAATCCTGCCGGATTCGATTTTTGACCCTACCATGGCTTTAACAACCCACCTTTATACGTTAACCTCAGAGGGAATCTCGGAGAAAAACGCTTTTGGCACCGCATTAGTCCTGATGCTGATGATCCTGATTCTGAATTATATAGCAAGATCCCTGAACAATTATTTTTCGAGGAATCTGAGGAGATGATTGGCGTTGGATGCGGTTTCCATTTCCAATCCAAAGATTGAGGAACTCATTAGTGAACATTAATGAACTTGAAAAAGAATATAGCATAGTGGCAGTTACACGTAATTAACTGTGGAGCGATTTAAAACGGATATGAAACTTGCGGCATTGATTTCCGGGGGGAAGGATTCCCTGTATGCGGTTTATCTGGCTGAAAAACAGGGTCATGAAATCAGGTATCTTCTTTCTATGAGGCCTGAGCGTTCAGACAGCTACATGTTCCACCACCCTAACATTGAGTTGACTGAGGTTCAGGCTAAGCTTATGGGGGTTCCGTTGCTTGTTGAGGAGACTGAGGGTGTGGAGGAGGAGGAGCTGAGAGACCTTGAGAGATTAATCTCCCGGGTGAGGGATGATGTGGATGGAATCCTGAGCGGGGCTCTTGCCTCAAACTATCAGAGGAAGAGAATTGAGGGAATATGTGGGAAATTCAGTCTGGAGAGTGTTTCTCCTCTCTGGCATATTGATCCTGTGAGATACTGGCGTGATCTCCTGGATGCCGGTTTCAGGGTTATGGTCACCGCCGTTGCGGCATATGGTCTCGGTGAGAGCTGGCTTGGCAGAGTAATTGATGAGGCGGCAGTGGATGAGTTAAAGGAGTTGAACAGAAAATTCAGTATTCATCTGGGTTTTGAGGGCGGGGAGGCTGAGACGTTGGTTCTTGATTGCCCGATGTTTAATAAGAAAATCAGGGTTGTTGAAGCAAAAAAGGAGTGGGATGGTCAGAGGGGGACGTATATTATATCAAAGATAGAGGAGGTTTCCAAGTTAGGGTGATGTTGGAGGGTGGATTTCAACGTGAATTTCTGATAAATTCAATAAGTTGAAAAATCTGTGACGAGGGATTACTCTCTTTGCTAACTAAATCAATGCCTTCTCTTTCATATTTCTCATTTAATTTTTTTGCATTATTAATTGCTTTAGCTAATTTGTCTTCTAAAAGATGATTAATCCTTTTGTTTTTCTCATAATCTCTCATAAAGGTCTTTAATCTTTTTTTGGCATCCCCCCTTGATATCTGAGACCAAATTTGACAATAATGTAAAAGAAACCATAATTCAATACAGGGATTAGATAATGCGATTTGAATATTTTTTGTTTTTGCATGTTCCGATGCATTTTTTAAGTCGTGATTCTCATTTTCATCGACATCAAAAACACACCATAGGCCGTCGCCTTTACTGGGATCAATATCCCATCTGCTCTCCCGTCGTTTTTCTGCAAAGTCAACGATACTCTTGGGATCAGTGCATCTACCATGAACAGGGATGATTTCAACGCCACTACCCCTTGTTTTAAATCCGTTAAAATAATTTATTTCTGTTTTTTCACCTTCGCAGACAATTACTATTTTTCTCTTGGGCTCTCTGATTCTCTCTCTTCTGGAACTGTACCCCCCTCTCATTTAAAACACCTTGTTCTCTTTTATGAAGGGCAGGGCACCATATCTTCCTGCAAGATAACCTCTTTTAATGTTCTTGTCTTTACGTGGACGGTATTCTACCAGTGAATATAAATCTGTGCTTCCTGTTTCGTAATTCTTTTCAGTGAACCATATCTGGTCCCTTCTAAATAAATCCTGATCAAGCAAGTTAGTGTTGTGCGTTGTGAAAATCAATTGAGCGTTCTTTTTGTTTTGGGTTGGATCATGGAATAACTTGATTAAAAACACATTCAGTAAATGATGTAATTTAGTATCCAATTCATCCACTACCACAATACCTCCATTTTTAAGAGTATCAATCCATGGTCCGATCAGAGAAAAAATCCTTTTGGTTCCTTCAGACTCTTCCATAACAAAATCAAAAACAACACCCTTGTGTGTTGTTTGAATTTTCATTACTTCCACTTCATCTTTACCATTCATCATAAGACTCTTTAATTCTGGGAGCATATCTTTAGGAAGTTCATCACCCGATATTTTCTTAAACTCTGTTGAGATATCGTCAATGCCTACATCCGCTACCAAAAGTGCTTTCAGGATAAGTTCCCCCCATTTCTCATCTTTTGTTAATGATCTGGCTGTAAACTCGGTTAATCTCGGATGGTCAGTAGCCGTGATAATCCCTAAATCATTTTTAAACCAATCAAAAGCATTTGAGGTTTTATCATAATTCTCCTGTGTTGACTTTGATAAATATAGTGTATTAGGTAAAACTCTTTCAGAAATAAACTCTTGAGTCCTCTTGTCTTTTATGAACGTATATCCATCAGTACCTGTTCTTTCAAAAATAATTGTTTTTCTACCATTAGGATAATGATACAGATATTCAGTAATAATCTTTTCACTGTTAAAAGA
>CBFCYF010000120.1:0-5703 GCA_965602195.1 uncultured archaeon
TACAAGCACAAAGCAATAAAGAACCCCGATGCTTTGTCTTCCAGGTCCTGGTCTCTAAAGAACCCCGATGCTTTGTCTTCCAGGTCCTGGTCTCAAAAGAACCCCGATGCTTTGTCTTCCAGGTCCTGGTCTCAATAGTTTTTCTCCCATCCCGGATCATTCCAGCCCACGGCTCCCTAATGCTTATCGCTTTCATCAAATCCCTCTATTATCCGCTTATTCAGCTTTTTCTTCAAATCTTTTACAACTGTAAGTTTAGTGTTTTTCTCAAGGATGGAATTCTCAATCCGCTTCTGGATAATCGTCAGTCTCTTCAATCCCTCCTCCGGATCATCCAAATGCATTATGGGATCTAAAATCTGATAATAATCCCGTTTAAGGCCTGTGAGGGATTTCATTTTGCATTATTTTTTTTCCAATAGCCTCAATCACATTTACGGTTGTACTTGCTCATTTTTTCTTTTTTTCAAATACGAGTATGTCTTCAAACTTAACTTTATCTACAGTATTTGTCCAATCTTTACAGTTATTTTTCCCTTTATCGCATATTTTATTATGGAGAGTACACCATTTCATAGTGTTATCCTCCTGTTTTTTAAATCTTACATGATCACATCGAGTCCACATATTCCTTATCCAGAAACTCGGATTGATTATCTTCCTGAAATACCTGTCAACCAAGCGGAATCCGCAGCTTTCTAAAAGAATTATGGTATCCATATCCAAGCGAACAACTTTCTTTTTTCTACTAAAATTTTTGGTTACTATGATCGCCTTCCCTCCTGGTTTCATAACATTATAACAATTTTGATAGATTTTTTTCATCTCACTCAGATAATTTTTTGTTTTCAGATTACCTAAATTCTCTTTATTTTTAGAATATCCGGAACCCGTCATCTCCTTACCAGAGAACTCTTTTTTCCATTTACCAGAATCAGATGTTGCCCCAGTTCCTTCTTTACCTTCTTTGATGACGTCTTGATGGGGAGGAGATGTCAGAGTTACATCTATCGACCCTTGGGGTAAATTCCCGATATTTTCTGGATCCGAGGAATATGCTTCATTTAATTGTTGTACTAATGTGGGCGAAATCGGTCTTTTTTTTCCACTCCTTTGCTGCCTAAGTTTAAATTCATCTTCATAAAATTTATCTTTATCTTTATTTCCAGCCCTTTGTGATTCAGAAAAGGGAGGACTCATAACAACTGTATCTATTCCTTCACCATAATTCTGATCCGATATTTTGCGTGGGGTTGGATTAACTTTAGTGCTCTGCAGAGTAAATTCCTGATCCTGAAATGCCTTGGTATTGAGATATGGGGGGGAGGATATTATTCCATCAACCTGCCCTGATAATATCTCAGAAAGATTGCGTGCATCCCCTTTCAGAACCTTAACTTTGCCTCTCTCCCCCATAGTCCTCTGCTTTTCCATGTTTTCAATGCTCTTCCTGGTCCAATCCACGAACTTCTCTTCGTATTCGATGCCGAGTGCATTTCTGCCTAATCGAGATGCCTCTAGAATGGTTGTCGAAATTCCACACATAGGATCCAGAATTAAATCGTTTTTGTGTGTAAATTTTTTTAGAATGAAGTTGCATAATTTAACCGACATCTTTGCAGGATGGGCTATAGAATTCTTAGAATACCCTAATTTCTTCCGATCCAGATCCTTCTTCCATAATAGGATCTTATCTTTCGGGATCTCGGGCTTTAAGATTATTCTATCGTCCTGCGGATATTTTGGGTAGTTCATTCTTCATTAATCCGATGCATTATATTCTCCCCAATCACTTCAATCACATTCACGGTTACTGCGTTACCCAATTGTTTATAGCGTTGACTATCTGATATGATAACCTCCTCTCCCCACTCATCTACGCCTCTTGCAGTCCAATTATCAGGAAATCCTTGAAGTTTCTCACACTCTATTGGCATAAGTCTGCGTATTTGGGGGTGTATTATCAAATCTCTACCACAACCAGAGTCAAGACAAAAACTGTTTCCTTCCTTAAATCCATCCCCATATTCCCTGCTTCTGTCTGTAATCTTTTTATGTTCCATTACGAGAGGTAGATGACCCCCACTTTTAGGGGTTCGGATAGTTGGGGAATAATCCTCAAATTCCCTTACCCCCTCATTGAATTCGCCATAAACATTGTGGATCATTTTAGGTTTCTCTTGGATATATGTTTCCCCTCTTGAGTGAACTCCTTTATGGTAGTTTTTCGTTATCGCTGTTGCAAATTTATCCTCAACCAATCCCGTTTCTCCGCCCTCGCCAGATACGCTATTGCCTTCTCTGATAGGAAATACTTCTCTGGAACATCCTCCATCCTCTCTAAGATGTCCGATAATGAACACTCTCTCTCTATTTTGGGGGAGATGATAGATAGTGTTAAAAATCTGCCATTCCGCATCATACCCCAATTCATCCAACGAAAGGAGGATTGTGTGGAAAACCCTTCCATCGTCTGCTGACAAGAGTCCTCTGACATTTTCGAGTAAACAAAGTCTAGGTCTTTTTTCCTTGAGGATTCGACAAATCTCAAAGAACATAGTGCCGTTAGTACCTTGGAAACCCTTCCTTTTTCCAGCAATTGAAAAATCTTTGCAGGGGAACCCCCCGCAGAGGAGGTCATGATCTGGGATGTCGGAAGCCTTGACTGCTGTGATGTCTGTTGGCTTATGGTTTTCTTTGAAGTTGTAGTTGTAGACTTGGACGCAGTATTTGTCGATTTCGTAGTACCCAACGCAACGAAATAGTGGTGAGGTTGTGTTTTCAGGGGATACATCGTGTTCCTCTTTTGTATTGGTTTGAATCCTCTTTTTTCGCCATCTCTCACTATTACAACTACTTTTTTCAAGTCGGAGTCTGAATCCTTCTTCTTCGTTTTGTCTTTCATTGCATCTCTCTAATCCTAAACGAAATCCACCGATTCCACCAAATAAATCTATAAATTTAATCTCTTTCATATTTAGTTCTTTGGTTTATATGAAATTCTTGATGGTGTAATGGTTGATTGTTGGATCCGTGGGGCTTTTGGAGGATGTCGCCCCCCCACGGATCCCCTTACCAAGTCGGGCGACTATGATTCCCGCAGATCCTCCAAAACCCTCCGTTTTTTGCTTCCATCTGGTTTTCCGTTGGCTTCTTTCGCGGGTTCTCTCTTACGCCTACCATCAAAGTAGGGCTTATATATATCCTGGAATAATTTCACTCTCTTAAATAAATTTGATGTGCGGTTGAAGTATTTTACGGCCAACTCCTCATTAAATCGCTTATATTCATATATGCTCCACGGTACCCTTTTGCTTGTGGTCTTTTAGGTCTGTTTGAATCATCAAAAACGGGCAAAGGATACCCACGGCTTCAGTCGTGGGAGGAATTTGCCCTTTTCACCTCCTTTACTTTTCTTACTTTTCCAGTGCTCTACCACAAAGTATTTAAGCGGAGAGTCTAATAGATAACTATGGAATGCAACGCTGTGATAAAGGTTCGTCTGCCTCTGGATGAAGTTTTTCTTGAAACTATGGAACAGTATTCTGAGTCTGCTCAACATGTGATCAATACGGGCTATGGCACTAAACTCGGTAAACTTAAACTCCACCACGCCACCTACTATACTGTCCGTGAGATGATGGATCTCCCCGCCCAACTTGTCATAAGTAGCAGGGATAAGGCATATGAGATGCTTAAATCTGTCAGGGCAAGGAAGAGACAGGGAAAAGAAGCGTCTAAGCCCCTCTGCAAGAAGTTTCTCAGTATCCGCTACGATGCTCGGTCCTTCACCTTCAAGCCTGATATGGTTTCCCTCAGCACCATCAGAGGGCGTATTAAACTCCCCATCAAGATCCCTGAATACTTCAAGGAATATGTTGGCTGGATTGTTCGGACAGCGGATCTTATCTACAGGAAAGGTAAGCTGTTCCTCCATGTGGTTGTTTCCAAATACGTCAACTCCGCTGATTACAGCAAGCATTCCATAGGAGTTGATGTTGGAATAAACAATCTTGCGGTGACCAGCGACAACAGATTCTTTAAGGGAGTTAAAGGGAAGCTTAATAGATTTAACAGACTGAGGAGGATACTCCAAGCCAAAGGCACTCCTTCCGCCAGAAGGAAGCTTAAAAGGGTGAGCGGAAGGCAGACACGGTTTATGGCTTGTGTGAACCACGGAATAAGCAAGGAGATAGTTAAACCACTTAAAAAAGGAGACTGCATTGTGATGGAAGACCTCACCGGAATCAGAGGAAGAGTGACTATTAAGAGCAAGAAACGGGGTAAGGTGTTGAACAGGCTGACCAACAACTGGGCGTTCAGGCAACTCCAAGGCTTTATCGACTACAAAGCCTGCCGTAAGGGTGTTTGGGTTGTCTACGCTGACCCGCACTACACCAGCAAAACCTGCTCTGTCTGCGGTGAAAGATATTCCATCCGACCCCAGAAAAGGGGTTTCTTCAAGTGTCTCCATTGTGGTTTCTCCTGTAATAGTGATCTTAACGCATCCCGAAATATTCGGGAACGGCTGAAACCATTGGTTAACAGTCGTGGGCTGCATGTCAACCAGCCTATTGTAGCGGGTGATGAAGGCGAAGCACCTTCTTTTGATGGTGAATTGAGTCCGAGTTCAGTTACAAGCCCACACGCCCTTTAGGGGTGGGTAGTTGACGTCGATATGCCCCATAGTTTTTGTAAGGTGATAGTAGAGTTAACGCTGAGGATAGTTTCTTCCTTTCAGCTAGATCCAATTCCCTACCAAAATTTATTTTCTTTTCAAGCCGAGGTATTTCCTTGATATATGCCATTTTTAGTCTTCGGTGAACAAGTCGGCCAGTTGAGTTATGCCTTCTTGATTATCATAAGTTTGCAGTAACTCATTTAGTTTCTCTACTTTCTCTTTCAATTCATCAAATAGTGCATTATCCTCACTCTTCAAATCCTTTAGTGGTGTTCCGCCAACTGTAAAGAATCCTGTTCCTCTCCCGCCAGTACATCTCTCCTGGATAATCAGAAAATCGTCATTGATTTTTTTAAGCTCTAAAAATTTCGCTCTTCTTTTGGTCATTCCACACAGGGGACAGGCAACATAGGTGAGGTAAGTTCCTGTTAATGCCTTTGCTTTTCTTTCATCATAGGTTCTTTTTTTCTCTTCTTTTTTTTCTTCTCTAGCTATCCTTTCCCTTTCCCTGAAATATTCTTTGTCGTATGCCATTTTATTATTGGAATGGGTGCAGCTTTTTGGCTTTCTTCTGGACATCCTTTGTACTGAGTTGGATATATTCCATAGGCATCTGGGGGTTTTTCCATCCAATCAACTCTTGTAATTCCTTTGGACTCATTCCTTTTTCGTGTAGCCATGTTGCTACGCTTCTCCTTAGTGCATGAATCCCTATGCCCTTTTCTATCTTGATCTTATCAGCATATTTTCGGAACATAACAGATATTGCTACAGGAGATACAGCAAATAAACGGCTGTCTTTTTTTAGTTTCTTGTTTTTTAGATAATTATCGATTGCGTCACAGGTTTCATTATCCAGGATTTTCTCTTTTGGATCTCCCCCTTTGGCTGTTTTTACATATAACTTAGGTTTGTTATAATCCCTTCTTTTTAGATTAGCTATCTCAACCCTCCTCATTCCTGTTGTAACTGCTAATCTCAATATTGCGTAATCCTTTGATTTTGACCTCGATAGTTTAAGT
>CBFCYF010000121.1:0-5654 GCA_965602195.1 uncultured archaeon
AAAAAATGTCATATAAGGTGGGAATAGTTAATCACGATGAATTGATTGGTCTCTTGGATGATGATCATATACAGTACACCAGGCCAAGCAGGAGGGGGTATGGCTATACTGCCGGAGGAGTTGATACTTTAGCAGTAACCGAAAAATACGATGACGTGGCCAACACCTGGACAGCCAAAACCAATATGAACACAGGGAGAGCTAAGTTATCTGGTTTCTCCCTTAATGGATTCGGATATACCGCTGGAGGACTTATATGGGAAAATGCACAAACAGTAACAGAAAAATATGATGACGTAGCCGACACATGGACTGCGAAAGACAACCTGAACACCGCAAGAGGTAATTTAACTGGTTTCTACCTAAACGGCTTCGGATATACTGCGGGTGGAAATAAGTCACCAGTAACTGAAAAATATGATGACGTAGCCGACACATGGACTGCGAAAGCCAACCTGAACACCGCAAGAGCTGGTTTATCTGGTTTCTCACTCAACGGCTTTGGCTATACTGCTAGTAGTGCTACCGAAAAATACGATGACGTAGCCAACACATGGACTGCGAAAGCCAACCTGAACACTGCAAGACTGGGTTTATCTGGTTTCTCCCTTAATGGATTCGGATATATCGCTGGAGGAGATGATGGTGATTTTTCAGCAGCAACAGAAAAATATGATGATGTGGCCGACTCTTGGACAGAGAAAGCCAACCTTAACACAGCAAGATATAGTTTATCTGGTTTCTCACTCAACGGCTTAGGATACACCGCCGGAGGATATAGTGGAGGAGCTAGTCAAGCAGCAACAGAAAAATACGATGATGTAACAGACTCCTGGACCGCTAAAGCCAACCTGAACACAGGAAGAAATGCTTTAGCTGGCTTCTCCCTCAACACCCTTCCAGAGGTAACGGTAGTTCCCTTATTAAGTAAAATCTACCATCACCTCACCGACAAAATGGCTTACCTCCAGTCCGGCCAGGTGACTAATGCGGCAGCAGGGGGATCCACGGTTGTAGCCTTCGACACCAGCTTCACGGAAATCCCTTACATCACCGCAAACTACTCCGGAGGGGAATCCGGAACACTATCCACTTCATCAGCCTCAACAGTCTCATTCACACTAAACACAGGTGTCGCCGGAACCGTGGACTGGTTTGCGATGCTGAAAAAATAAAAATGGCGTATAAAATAAAAAGAATAGATCACGGAGAATCACCAGGTCTGCTGGATGATGATCATACGCAGTATACCAGGCCGAGCAGGAGAGGGTATGGGTACACTGCTGGAGGAGATACTGGCTCTGATTCAGCAGTAACCGAAAAATACGATGACGTAGCCAACTCATGGACTACAAAAGATACCCTGAACACCGCAAGATATGGTTTATCTGGTTTCTCCCTCAATGGCTTCGGCTACACTGCTGGAGGATATGCTGCTGGTCATTCACCAGTAACCGAAAAATACGATGACGTAGCTAACTCATGGACAGCCAAAGCCAACCTGAACACCGCAAGACGTAGTTTAGCTGGTTTCTCACTCAATGGTTTCGGATACACCGCTGGAGGATATACTATCTCCGTTTTATCAGTAACCGAAAAATACGATGACGTAGCCAACTCATGGACTGCGAAAGCCAACCTGAACACCGCAAGACGGCTTTTATCTGAATTCTCCCTTAACGGCTTCGGATACACTGCCGGAGGACATCCCGGTCCATCAGCAGTAACCGAAAAATACGATGACGTAGCCAACACATGGACTACAAAAGATACCCTGAACACCGCAAGATATGGTTTATCTGGTTTCTCCCTCAATGGCTTCGGCTACACTGCTGGAGGATATGCTGCTGGTCATTCACCAGTAACCGAAAAATACGATGACGTAGCTAACTCATGGACAGCCAAAGCCAACCTGAACACCGCAAGACGTAGTTTAGCTGGTTTCTCACTCAACGGCTTCGGATACACCGCTGGAGGAGATACTGCTGATTATTCACCAGTAACCGAAAAATACGATGATGTAGCCAACTCATGGACAACCAAGGATACCCTAACTACTGCAAGAAAGTATGTAACTGCTTTCTCCCTCAACACTCTTCCAGAGGTAACGGTAGTTCCCTTACTAAGCAAAATCTACCATCACCTCACCGACAAAATGGCATTCCTCCAGTCCGGCCAGGTGACTAATGCAGCAGCAGGGGGATCCACGGTTGTAGCATTCGACACCAGCTTCACGGAAACCCCTTACATCAACGCAAATTATTCCGGAGGGGAATCCGGAACCTTATCCACTTCATCAGCCTCAACGATTTCATTCACCCTGAATACGGGTGTCGCCGGAACCGTTGACTGGTTTGCGATGCTAAAAAAATAAAATGAAAATGAAAAAATTTGAAGGATATGGATATGTGCTTGTGATATGTGTTATTGCCGCCTTAATGAGTGGATGCGTTCAACCCGAGGAACCCGTGGTTGAAATATTTGATATTGACTCCGGATGGATTAACAGCTCAAATGTTAATGTCACCTTCAGGGCATGTGACGATGCGGATGATCTGCTTGATTGCACTATGATGGTTAAAAACTCAACTGGTGGAATATATTACACCTGGTCCGGTGATGTATTATGTGAGCCGGTAGAAATACCATTAACTCTCCTGGAAGGTCTCAATATCCTTAACCTGGAATGTACTGATGATGCCGGAAACACCGGAAATGCAGAACCCCTTAACCTGTGGGTGGACACTAAGGCCCCCACAGTTGAATGGCTGGATTTTCCAGGGTAAACCAGACGGCCTTCCATATCCATTATAGGGTATGGGGGGGTATAATGACATGCAGTTATGGCAATATATCCAGGATGCTAGAGAAATGCCCCAACAGGTTTGACCAGATTTACATCAACGGGCAGCCAGCGATAAACTACACCACAATAAACTTATCTAAGTGGAGTTGGGATGACCTCACTGAATGGACGGCAAAGAACTATACCTGTGGCAACATGTGGAACGACTACAACTACTACTACTGGATTGAACGAAATATAAACACTAATTATCCAATAAATAATATAAGTGTCGAAATCTACAATTGTAAAAAACAACCGATAGGAAAATGGACAAAATAGCCTTTAATCTTGCGGGACTTGAGGGGGAAATAGATGTAATCATTGAATTCAAAGAAATTGATGTATCTGTATTGGGGGGCCCTGATATAAAGATTACAGGACAGTCGGATACTCTGCCTTACGTGTACGCTAAAGTGAAGGATAGGGATGCACTGAAGAACTTAGCAAGGAATGAAAGGATAGTAAAAATCTGGAGGGATGAGCCGGTGAACGCATTTTCTTATTTATCATGCTATTATAATCCCCTGCTGAATGACGTTGTTCCGTTGCAGGGAATAGATAGGATCTGGGATGAAGGCTATACGGGAGAGGGTATTGTTATCGGGGTTGCGGATACTGGAGTTGATGATACTCATCCTGACTTTACAGGCAGAACAATCAAGAAAGCACACACGATTGGGGATACTGATGTGGATGGTCATGGCCATGGAACGCATGTAATGTCCTGTGCGGGGGGTAATGGGGATGTCTACAAGGGAATTGCCCCTGAAGCTGATTTCGTTTCCGTTAAGGTACTGAACGATGGAGGTAACGGAAGCCAGTCCAGTGTTATGAATGGCGTGAATTGGCTGATGAACGATGAATACAACAACGTGGACATAATAAACCTGTCCCTGGGCTCGAGCATGATTATTACTGACGGATCTGATCCGTTAAGCCAGACATGTGCATTAGCCATAAGGAAGGGCAAGATAGTTGTCGTAGCAGCAGGAAACAACGGACCGAAAACAGGCAGCATTGCTGTTCCAGCCTGCAGGGAGGAGATAATAGCGGTTGGTGCATCGGATAAATCAGATAAATTAGTGTTTTTCAGCGGGAGAGGACCTACCACAGATGACCGCATCAAACCGGATATTACAGCTGTAGGAAAAGACGTAGTTGGGGCAAGGGCAAAGGGAACAAGCATGGGAACGCCAATAAACCAGTATTACACAAAAGCCTCGGGGACCTCCTTCGCATCACCTATTGTATCCGGTCTGTGTGCATTGTTACTCCAGAAAAACAACAAGCTGAATCAATATGACATTAAGAACATACTTATGGGAACTGCTAAAAAAATTGAGGTATAGAATGGATAAAGACAACAATCAGGGTGCTGGTAGGATCCAAGGATATGAGGCATTCAAAAAGGCCGATGAGCAGGAAAACGTCTATGAGATCGTAATCGAATTGGAGAAGATAGAAAACAACAACAATAACAGCTCATGGAAGTTTAACGGAAATATTAGGGACAAGGAAACCCAGGAACCATTGGGTGATGTTTTACTTCTCATAGATATCACAGATGGAAAAACAGACATCAACGGAAACTTCTGCTTTAGCGGTCTGAAAGAGGGAGAACATAAGCTGACTACTGAGAAGATGGGATACAAGAAATTCGAGCATAATTTTGTTCTGCCGCCTACTTGAGTCCTCTTTCTATTAGTTCTTTGCTTGTCAGAAGGCAGGCGCCGACAACCATCTCGCCGACTGGAGTTGGTTCAGCTATGGCCGCCGGAACGAATGCTACTCCGACTGCTCCTATGCCAATTCCCACTACCGTCTGAGTTACCTTCATCCAGTTGACCATTTTTACAGTTGTATTTTATCTGAAAGGTTTGGTCAGATACTCAATGCCCACGGCCCCAACCAGACTCCCCAGGATTATGCCCGCATTGGTCAATGGCTCTGGCTCTTCCTGCATCTTATCAACAATGAATACGCCGGCAGCAGCACCGAGACCGAGCAAAATCACATCCTTAGTTTCTATTTCCATATAATAACCTTTACTGAATTCATATATAAAACAGAATCACTCAGATTTTAATCCAGCAACCGCCATCCGAACTTCATCCATCTTCTCAAATATTTTATCTAAATTCTTCTTTATATCATCAATACTCTTTTGTATTCCTTCGTCTCTTTCCTTCATCACAGCCAAACATTTCTCCATGGCTGAGATACGCTTGCTATGGCATTCCTTAGTATCTCTGAAATCCTTAAATAAGTATCCAATAACAACACAAATAACTCCATTAACACAAAACGCTATACCGCTTATGCCATGCTCCCATTGAATAAATTCTCCTGGTATAATCATCTCTACTGAAATATCTGGAAACCACAATATTCAAACACCAAATTCAAAAATAAGCTACCTAACGTATCAGCTTATTTATCCATCTAATGGCTAGCTTAATCCAGGTCTCGAGTAGACAAATTGCACCTGCATATACTACCATCTGTGTTATTACAAATTCTTCGCTCACATGAATGCCTACACTAAAAGCCATCACTCCGATCATCACTCCAACAACACACGTAGCCAGGAATTTACTAAGTTCAAAGTTCTCACCGCTTTTCAGGTAGAAAGATGCACTGTACACAATCGCCGCAATCAAGCTATATCCTATACATCCAATCATTTTAGTTGCTTTTATATCATTTGCCTATTATCATATATATAACTAAAAATGTTCTGGTTTGATGAATTGAAGGCTCTTGTAGGGGATGTTGTTGCAGATACAGTTGTAATTGGGGCGGGTGC
>CBFCYF010000122.1:0-5574 GCA_965602195.1 uncultured archaeon
ATTCAGTGTGCTTGAGCGAAAGCGAAACACACCTTTGTCCTCGGCAAACTCCGAGCAGCCTTTAAGAAAGGCTGGCGAAAGGTGGGGCGTGCGCTTCGCTTAGCCCCATTGACTTGGATTCATTCACTGTGCTTGAGTCCTGAAGGTGCGGGATACGCATTCAATAGAATCTGTGACCGTATCTGCTCCCTGGTTGTTGATAACCTACACCTTTTTTCTTAAGGTAGTAACCAGCTATGGCCCCCACCATTAAACCCCCCAGATGCCCTGACCACGCCACTCCAGGAATGAAAGACATTAATAACATGAATCCGAATACTGCTATGTATAGTGGCATAGGTATAATGAAAAACAGGAACACGGTCAGATGCGGCCTCAGAATTGCAAGACATGCGGCGACCGCGAAAATAGCACCTGAGGCACCTACCATCACCGTCAGTGTTTGTGGGTCATATAACCCCATATAATCCGCAACAACAGAGAGTATGCCTCCTACTAACCCTCCGATGAAATAAATCTTAAGAAAGCGTCTCTCGCCGATAACAACCTCCAAGTAGCTTCCTAGGAAAAATAAGCCCAGCATGTTGAACAGGAGATGATCGAAGTCGAGGTGAGTGAACATAGAGGTTATTACTGTCCAGGGCTCACTGAGAAAATATCTAGGTGTTAATGCGAAAAATGCAAACAGAGACTCATCTGCAACAGTAAAAACGAAAACAATTACGTTCAGCGCAATCAGAACTTCTATTGCCCTAAGGTTCATACCTGCGATTCTCATCTTATTTTCTTTAGCTCCTTTAGTTGTATTCCGCGTTTATCTTCACGTATTCAGGACCTAAATCACATCCTATGGCGCCTGCTTTTCCCTTCCCAGAGTTTAAATCCACGATGATCTGAATTTCCTTGGACCTGAGGACTTCCCTCACCTTCTCCAGGTTCCCTACCCGGCCTTCTTTAACCGCCGTCACCTTCCTACCCTCTGATCCGAATATGATACTGATTTTCTCAAATCTGAGGTTAATTACAGAGCCTAGGGCTGCTGTGATCCTACCCCAGTTAGGGTTTTCTCCATGGATTGCTGTTTTAACCAGCGGTGATGAGACGATGGCTCTCGCACCGTCTGCTGCATCTTTATTGCTTCTTGCCCCCCTAACCTCCACCTCAATCAACTTTGTTGCCCCCTCACCATCTGCTGCCATCAATTTCGCAAACTCCCTTGTTGTATAATCAAGCAGGTGCTGGAAGTCTTGCGGTGAGCATCTCTTCTTTCTGTTGCTCATAAGAAGAACCATATCATTGGTGCTCATATCCCCGTCCACGACAAGGGTGTTGAAGCTCTTATCCACGGCTTTACTGAGGGCCCCCTGCAATCTATTTCTGCTTAAGTCGGCGTTGGTACTTATAAAGCACAGCATTGTAGCAAGATCCGGTGCGATCATACCCACCCCCTTAGCGATCCCCCCAATTTTAATTCCCTTATATTCAAATGAGAGTTCCTTTATCTTCGTATCGGTGGTCATTATGGCTCCGGCAGCCAGCCTGCTTCCTTCCTCTGAATTGGAGAGGAATCTAGACGCCTTTATTGTGAGATCCCGTATCTTAGTTAAATCAAGCCGTCTACCAATTATCCCGGTGGATGCCACACCAACATATTCTTTATTAACCCCTACCTGCCCTGCGGCGATCTCACACATTCTGTTGGCATCCCCAACACCCCCCTTAACGCAGGCATTAGCGCATCCAGAGTTAATGATTAACGCCTGCAATCCACCCTCTACTCTCTGTTGGGTAATCTCCACAGGAGCAGCCTTAACGCTATTTCTGGTGAATACCCCTGCACTCTCACATACTTCATCATTAACGATTAGGGCGACCCCGTATCCACCATCTCTTGCCCCAGATGCCTTAAAATTATCAATACATATCCCCCTATTTGTCCTTTTGATGTCCATTTGTGATTAATAAACTTATAATTGAGAATATTTATATGCCAGTGGAGAAGTGTGCTGTATTAGGAATCCGCTCCGACAGGGATGTTTTCACCCGGATCTACTGTGGATTATATTCCCTGCAACATCGCGGTCAGGAATCTGCTGGCGTAGCTGTTTTTGATGGGGACATTCAGGTGCACAAGGGCATGGGCCTGGTTTCCGATGTTCTGAGGGAGGAATTTATAGGGGGCAAGGTAGGGATAGGGCATGTGAGGTATTCCACTGCAGGGATGTCTGAGCTGGATAATGCCCAACCCATCCTAATCAACTACGGTGGGGGGAGTTTTGCCATCGCCCACAACGGGCATCTAATAAATACTGATGAACTGAGGGAGAAACTGAAAAAGAAAGGGGCGGTTTTCAGCACCGACACAGATACCGAGATTATAGCTCATCTAATAGCGCATGAGCATATGAAAACCAATGATTTCATTGAGGGGGTAAGAAGTGCCATGAAAAGCCTGAGGGGTTCGTATTCCCTAACAATCCTGAAAGAGGATATGATAATCGCGATAAGGGACCCCAATGGATTCAGACCCCTAATCTACGGGGAAAGAAATGGAAGCTATGTGGTGGCATCAGAAAGCTGTGCCCTGGATTCCATGGGATTCAAGATAGTGCGGGATGTGAAACCGGCGGAGATCTTGGTGATCGCAGATAAAGTAGAATCGTACAGGGAAAGCAGAGAAAAAACATCTGCCTGTATGTTTGAGTACGTTTATTTTGCCAGAGCCGATTCGGTAATTGATGGAGTATCTGTCTATGATGTTAGGAGGAGGTTAGGGGAGAATCTTTATAAAGAGGCCCCCGCCGATGCCGATCTGGTAACTGCGGTTCCGGACTCCGGCATTACCGCAGCCATCGGATATGCCAGGGTGTCTGGGATTCCCTACGGGGAGAGTTTGATGAAAAACAGATACCTGGGGAGAACATTCATCATGCCCAATCAAAAGGAGAGGGAGAAAGGAGTTAAAATAAAGCTTAACCCCATAAGAAGCGAGGTCTGTGACAAGAGAATAATACTGATAGATGATTCTATTGTGAGAGGCACCACCATCAAGGGAATAATAACCAGCCTGAGAAACGCCGGGGCAAAAGAGGTGCATGTGAGAATCTCCTGCCCCCCACTCAGAAACCCCTGCTTCTATGGCATAGATATGCAGACT
This sequence comes from uncultured archaeon, assembly GCA_965602195.1. Classification (GTDB taxonomy): domain Archaea; phylum Altiarchaeota; class Altiarchaeia; order IMC4; family QMZM01; genus CBFCYF01. Next base: position 3,158 of record CBFCYF010000122.1, read on the forward strand.
CAGGAGGAGTTTATTGCTCAACAAAAAGAGGTGAAGGAAATCGAAAGAGAGATTGGGGCAGATTCATTAGCCTACAACAGCATGGAGGGGCTTATAGATGCTATAGGTCTCTCACAAGATAGGCTTTGTTTAGCCTGTCTGAACGGGGACTATCCCCTAAAGGAAGAGCAGAAGAAGCTCGTGGTTGTTTAATCTTTAACATGTATCTTATTGTCGGAGTCGACCCTGGAACAACAACCGGTATCGCTGTCTTAAATTTGGAGGGTAAGTTAGTTGATGTCTTAAGTTCTAAGGATTTCGGCATGGACAAGATTATTTCTTATATAACCTCCTTGGGGAAAGCCTCCCTTATCGCTACCGATGTTAATCCCACCCCCTCCTCCATCTCAAAATTATCCGCTCAACTGGGCTCCACTGTTTTCACACCTCATGAGCCCCTTGGGGTGGAGGGTAAGATATCTCTGACAAGAGACTACATTTTAAGAAATGCCCATGAAAGAGACGCATTGGCTGCCGCCTTAAATGCATATAATAAACTCAGGAATAAATTGCAGAGGATACCCTCTGGGAAAGACAAAATAAAGCATCTTGTTCTGCAGGGGGTCTCTATAGACGATGCCATAAAAAAGGCAGAGGAAAGCAAAAAGAGGCCTGGGAAGAAGATAATTAGGGAGAAATCTGAAAAGAGACCTGTTACGGGAATTGAGAAAGATAGGTTAATCAAAAAATTACGGGAGAGGACATCTTATCTGGAAGAACAGCTTGAATTAAGGGGTAGGGATGTAAGCAGACTTAAGGAGAAGATGAGGGGGATGGAGAGGAGCTACAGACTAGGGTTGGGTGAGGGAAGCGAGATTAGGAATAGGGATATCCTCATAGAGAGCCTGGAGTATTCCATGAAAAAGAAGAAGGAAAGAATAAAGGAACTTGAAAGCATAAGGGATTTATGGAAGAAGACAGCGAGGGGAGAGATAACACCTGTGGGGGTATTCCCTGAGGAACTTAATGGTTTGTCTTGGATTAAAAGGAAACTGAGGGATAGAGATATGCGGGTTCTAGGGAAGATAGGGACTGCGTTCACATCAAATCAACACAACCGGAGAATCCTAAGTGAGAGAAATATCCTGGTATTAGGTGATAAATTCCTTCATGAAATCTGCGGCTGCGTGTTTATATCCGCTGCGGATCTGGAGGAGGAGATGGAGGATAGGGGGGCGTCTGTGGAGGCCATAATAGAGGAGTACCGGAGGGAGAGGCAACTATAATATTACCTTACTCCTCTCACAAGATCCATCAGAACTGCTCTGGGGTCTGTGGCTTTAGTAACCCCTGATGCCAGAAGAACCCCGCAGGTTCCGAGTTCCAGGGCCTTCTTTACGTCATCCCCGGTTGTTATCCCGGCACCCGTCAGTATCTTAACCTCTGGGTTGATTTTCTTTACAGCATCCACACTCCCTGTGATTATTTCCGGCTGGGCTTGTGAGACGGAGATTCCGCTGCCTATTAACTCAGGGGGCTCTATGGCCACAAAATCCGGGGAGAGGGCGGCAGCAGCTTTAGTGACAGATATGTTGTTGGTGCATACTATCGAGGTCATCCCAAGCCTCCTTAGTTTACCTATGTTAGCTTCTATGTCTGCAAGTTTCAGTCTTCTTTCGGAGTGGTTTATCAGACTTCCGGTTGCTCCTGCCGCCTTCACTGCTTCCGGGAGGATATGGCCTGTGTTGCTCCCGTGCTTTACGGGGTCGATGTGTTGGGCGTATACTGGTATATCTACTTCTTGGGTGATTCTGTGTATGTCTGTAAACTGCGGGCATATAATTATGTCCGCTCCACTCTCCTTTGAAACTTTCTCACATATCTTTGCCAGTTTTAATGCGTTATCTCCTGTGGCCTGCTCGTATGTCTTACAGTTTAAAATAATATATTTATCCATTTTTTTCCTTACCTTCATAATACATATATTATTAATTTAGGTATAGATTTATTTAATCATCAAACAGGAAAATTTAATATACTAATCTAAAATAATATCTCCACCTTTGCGTCCGTAGTCTAGTCTGGTTTAGGACTTTGGCCTTCCAAGCCAATAACCTGGGTTCAAATCCCGGCGGACGCACAGTTTTTTTAAACATAACAGCCCCGTAGGGTAGTGGACAATCCTGTCGGGCTTTGGGTGAACTCCGAAACCGTAGTAGGTTCAGAAGAAACCCGGCGACTCAGGTTCGAATCCTGACGGGGCTATATTCTATTTCTCCAGCTCCACATTACCCCTCTCATTAAACCTTGTCTCTACTCTATTTTCTCTTTTCCATTCACCTTACTTCTACTAATGCTTTTAGCAGCGGCTTTTTAACTACTCAATCGGAATAATATCTAGTGCTAAACTAATCTAGCACCGTAATATATAAGTTGAG
>CBFCYF010000123.1:0-5540 GCA_965602195.1 uncultured archaeon
CCTTAATAGTTTTCGAAAATTTAATCAGCCCCTAAATTTTTTAATACTTAATTATTGTGGCATCCATATATAAATATTAAGTCCCTAAAATTATGCATAAATGCATATTCGTTCAGGATGGAACTACCCGACATATCAGAGATTAAAAGGCTGAGAAAGAAGTTCAGCCTCACCCAGACGGAACTGGCAAAAAGAGCCGGGATAAGTCAATCCCTCATTGCCAGAATAGAAGCCGGCACAGTTGATCCCAGATATTCTAAGGTGTCCGGAATTTTCAGGGCATTGGGTGAATCAGGAAGTAAAGAGATCACGGCGGGAGAGGTCATGTCCTTCAAGGTGTTCGGTGTACAGGCCAGAAGTTCCCTGGAACGTGCCGCTAATGTTATGAAAAAACGCAGTGTTTCACAGATACCAGTTTTTGAGGGTAAAAAAGCGATAGGTTCGTTGTCCGAGAAAACCATTCTGGATTTAATAGCCGGGGGAGTAAACCTAGAAACCCTCCCCAATAAAAGGGTAAGGGAATTCATGGATGAACCCTTCCCGATCGTGAATCGATCAACTCCCCTTTCCTCCCTATTCGCTCTCCTAGAACACAACACTGCAGTATTGGTGGTGGGGAAGGGGAAGATGGAGGGGATAGTAACCAACGCAGACCTGTTGAAGGTGGTGCACAGGTAGGTAGATATACCAATTCAACTAAGTCCTGCCCTCATCGATCCTATAGATCTCCACAAACATATCCCTGTCCTTAATTCTTTTTATCAGTGTTACGTTACATTCGTCTATGGCTTTTAAGATCTTGGAATCGGTGAGATGTGGTTCATCACAGCCAATGTTGGGCGAATATACAATCAAGTCCACATCACATGCATCTTTTTCGGAATAATCTGTGGAAGCTACTGAGATTACATGGGTATCTCCTGGGTTTGTGATATAGTGGGAATGGTGCGATTCATGTATGACCTTCTGAAACCATCCGGAGAGTATAGTTGAATTCGGATAATTAAGTGCAATATAGTCCATAGCCTCTTTTTCTGTATTGACAAGGGAGGTATAGTGTAGGGATACTTCATGGAATTGGCCGCAATTATACATGAAGGGATCATCCCAGTTGCAGGTGAATATAATGATCGATATGAGGATTATCAGGTACGTTTTTTTTCTAAATCGAAAGTTAAGTGATGCAGAAATAAGAATAAAGAAGAAAGGGTATGCTGGCAGTATGTACCGTACTAGAAACCTCATTAAACTTGGAACAAACGAAAAAAAACACATATAGGTTGCAATAGTTATCCACAGCAAGGTGGCGCCTGAATTTCCAAGTATCTGAAATCTCTCAGTCTTGGATTTTCGCTTACTCTGTTCTATCAGATTTGTGATTAAAAGAGCGAGTAAACCTGCTGTGAAGAAGACACCATAGTTAGGTACGAAGAGAGCGAGGGTAATATAAATAAATTTAATGAACCACAGGATTGGAGAGTGGTCAATGGGTGGTTTATAAAAAAACCATCCGGTCTGTGACCAATGATATACCATCCACAACAGAAACACAAAAACAGGTACACTATAAAACAGAAATGTCTTTATCTGTAATGACTTTAGTCTCGTTTCCCTGTAGTTTCTTATTATCATATACAATAAAACTGAGAATATGATCAACACACCAGGTTCCTTTAACAGAACCAAACAGCTACCTGCTATCAGATAACACATCTTGTTTCCTCTTAATGCATAGTACACAGTAGCGACACCCAACGCCGTTAAGGGCACACTCATCAAAACAAGACCGCTTTGTGCAAAATACATTGGTGAAAAAAATAGCAGAACAGCAGAATAGATACCTATGTTCTTATTATACAAATAACTTCCCAACCGATATGTGTAATAAACACCTAGGAATGAAAAACAGATGATAACCAGATGACTGATGGCTGGTGACTCCCCGAATAGGATATATGCAATTGCCAGTATTTCATATAAGAGGGGCGGGTGTCTATAGTCATTTGTTGGATGAAACGGATTTAAATTATGTTCGGATATCCATATCGCATTAGGTACAAAGTGGAATAAGGAATCCCAATGATACGGTAAATCAACTACAGGATATTTAAGCATTAAGATCACTAAAAAAACAAGACACCACGTTATCTTTGATTTAACATCTAAACTACACATGTTATATACTCTCCTCTTATAAGATTATTAGAACTAACCTTTTTTTATCAATGCAGTATTATTGTATTTCCTCTATTATCACCAGAAATCTTGTTAGCTATACACTTGCCCATTTCTCCTCTAAACTACTTTCGTTTTCCTGGCTGGGATTTATCCAAAACGTGGGTTATTTATCTTGTTGTGTACATAAATTGATGAAAATGGGCAAAACCATATCAGAGAAAATTCTTTCTGTGCATTCAGGAAAAGATGTTTATAGCGGGGATATAGTTATAGCTGATATAGATTATGCCATGAGTCAGGATGGGACAACCCCTCTGGCAATAAGGGCCTTTGAGGCGATGGAAGCTAAGGGGGTCTGGAATCCAAAGAAAATCTCGTTCGTAATAGATCACTCTGCTCCCTCCCCGAATGAAAGGGTATCGCAGTTACATAAAATGATGCGGGAGTTCTCAGGTGAGCATGGAGTTAATCTATATGACATCGGATGTGGTGTCTGCCATCAGTTAATGCCTGAGCGGGGACATGTGGTTCCAGGGGACCTCGTGGTGGGTGCGGATTCCCATACGTGCACATACGGGGCGATAAATGCGTTCGCGACTGGAATAGGCTCCACAGATATAGCTGCAGTATTTGCATCGGGGAAACTCTGGTTCAGGGTGCCGGATACGATAAAAATAATAATTAATGGAAGGTTACCTGAAGGAGTCTACTCCAAGGACTTAATCCTCCACATTATAGATAAAATAAGGGCGGATGGTGCCACCTATATGGCAGTTGAATTCAGTGGGGAATCCATAGGGGCGCTGTCAGTAGATGCTAGGTTCACCGTCTGCAACATGGCTGTGGAGATGGGAGCTAAAGCAGGGATAATTGAGGCCGATAATAAAACCACGGAATGGATTGGTGAGCATTCTCATAGAAAACCCGATCCCGTTACAAGTGACGGGGATGCAGATTTCGTCGAAACTATGGAATTCAATGCCGCAGACATAGAGCCTCAGGTGGCTAAACCTCACACAGTCGATAATGTCTCCCTGATCGGGGGGGTTGAGGGCATCCCCGTTCAGGAGTGTTTTCTTGGAACATGCACTAATGGCAGATTGGAGGATCTCAGGATAGCTGCGGGTATACTGAAGGGGAAGAAAGTAGACTGCGGGGTTAGATTTATTGTTGCCCCAGCCTCCAAAAAGGTGTACCTTGATGCGGTAGATCAGGGGGTTTTACAGGTTCTGATAAGGGCTGGAGCTGCGGTGGTAACGCCGGGCTGTGGTCCATGTGTTGGCACCCACAACGGTGTTCCGGCAGACGATGAGAATGTGATTTCAACGGCAAACAGAAACTTTAAGGGCAGGATGGGTAACAACAAGGCATTCATCTATCTCGCATCCCCGGCTACAGTAGCAGCATCAGCCCTGAGAGGACAGATCACCGACCCAAGGGAGTTCATTTAGATTGGAAATGTTGGGGATGATCCTCTGGATATTAGAGCAGATGGCTGTGGATAAGTAAGCTGTGATGGGTTTTTCGGGTGATTTATGTATCTATATTCTATAATTTATCATATACAAAAATTGTATGTATTTATACAAAAATTGTATAAAAATGGAAATCACTAAAGAAACCTTACTGGATTTATTGGGGAGTACAAGATGGAATCCATGACCGAGGAACTGATAATCGAATTGGAGAGATACGGGTATCCTCTGATTAGAGTTCAGAGAAAATCCCCGGATAGGTTGATCCTGGATATAATCAAGTCCAGGGAGCCTCGCTTACTCTATTCTCTGCCTGTTATCCTCAGAAATATTGCTGCCAGGCAATTGGACCTAAAAAATCTGGAAGAGAGCTTGGAGCTTGAGGGGATAGATAAAAAGATAATCCAGGAATTGCTCTACCTGTGCCTCTTAACCTATGATCTTTATAATATACAGCTGGTATGGAGAAGGAAGCTGAGGGCTCATCTAAAGGAGGTTATTGGTTCAAAGGAGCTATCTGAGCTGAGGGAAAACTTTTTCAGCTCATCCGATATGGAAATAAAATATAAGGATTTTCATATCCGCATCAATGCCGGAAGCTTCAAGGATAACTTCTCCAACTATCTCCTCATAGACAAGGCAAGGAAGAGGAAGAAACTTTCGGAGAGAATAGGTCTTTCCCTGGAACTGAAGACGCAATCCCAGCTCTCCAAACTATTCTCCAGGAAGCAGAAGGAGATCATCCTGAAGAAATTAGGGGGCGAGGAGCTGACGAAAACGGAGAGGGAGTACTTCAGCAGAACGATAAAACCTAAACTGGAAGCCATATTAAATCCGGAGATTCAGAGGATCGGGGCTTTGTTGATTTAGATGGTTGGGGTCACAGAAATGAGAAACGAAAGCTTCGGGTTTCTTCTTCTGCATGTTAAGCTGATCTTCCACCATCTTGCAACATTATTTACGTTATCTATTGCTGTGATACTTTTAAATAAGAACAGGTAATGTATTAACATGGACAAAAAATTATTGGCGGTTATTGCCACAGGATTACTTGTATTGTTTATTGGTTGCATAGGAGAGGAAAGACCCACTGCGGAGCAGGTGAGGGACAGGTCTCTTTCGGCCATGGAAAAAGTTGAGACATACGCTGTTGATACAGACATCTCAATGCTCATGGGAGGCACCGAAACGGGTATGGTGGGTGCGCAGGAAATGAAGATGAGTATCCAGGGATCAGGTGAAATAGACAAAAAAAATAAGCGAATGCATATGGAGACAACAATGTCAATGTTCGGTATGGCCATGAACATGGATCAATACATAATCGGTGATACACAGTATATAGAGGTGCCCATGTTCGGGTGGGTGAAAAACAAGACACCAATCGATGTATGGGCTGCCCAATCAGAGAGCGATTTAATGAGAAATGCAGAGAGTAAACTCCTCGAAGATGAAAAAGTGGATGGAAGAGACTGCTATGTATTAGAGATGAAACCGGATGCAGAGAAGATATTTGATGTGATTGGCCGGCAGATGGGCAGCATGCCAACCCTAACCCCAGAGGACTTGGGGAGTATAGAAGGCATTAAGCTTAAGGGATGGATAGCAAAAGGCGATTACCGGGTCATGAGGATGCTGATGGATTTACAAATGAAAAGAGAGAATGCGACGATGAATATGAACATGACGATGAGGTTTTATGACTACGGTAAGCCAATGGAAATCATACTGCCCGAGGAAGCAGAGAATGCCAAGGATATGGAGTCCCTGATGGAGGGTATGACCCTAACAGAGTAATTCCAATATTACTCGTTTTTACTGTAGGATAAAGTACAACTTTATCAGAAAAAATCCTTTGGATTTTTTTCTGAGACAAAATCCTCGGGG
>CBFCYF010000124.1:0-5313 GCA_965602195.1 uncultured archaeon
CACCAGTCTGAGTGAGCGACCGAAGGAGCGAACGGAGACTGGTGGTTCTTGACAGAAAAGGGCGTATGCCAGTACCTGCATTGGCGAGGCCACGAGCCCAAGCACATGTAATTATATTACTTCGTATTAGATTTAGATAAATGGGGGGTGGTGAATCAGAAGCGCAACCACCGTAAGTCCTATGGGAATCAGCAGATTATCATCCATAAATATGTGGTCCTTGTTAACATTAGACAGCTCGATAAAACCGCCGAGAACCGCGAATGTAAAAGCCAGTAAAGGGTTATCCGGCAGGAAGAGCAAAGCCCCGAAGAAAGAAAAGAACATAAAGCTTACAGTGCCCTCAACGCTTTTATGTCCTATCCGGTGTTTTCCATAGAACTTCCCTAGCAGGGTTGATGTGGAATCCCCCACACTCAAGACCGCTATTATGGCGCAGGCGGTGTTTATATCCAGCAGCAGTATGGGTGGTGTGACCCCAAGGCCATATAATATCGCCCCCCTGAATGGGAGGTGTTCTATGTCTTTAGGTCTTTCGAAATGGAACAGGAGGTGGTTGTGGATCTTCAGTTCAGCGCCCACCTCAGGCAGAATAAATAATATCACAACAACTGAAAGCAGGGGCAGTATAATCAATTTACCGTATATCGGCTCAAGAAGAAATACAGTCATTGCTATGGACAAACCCATCAGTAGATGAACAACCTGTCTCTTTATCTCAAGCACCTTATCTGAGTCCACCTTATATGCTTTTCTCCCACACATTTACCCTTGTAGTATTGCCTCTTCCTAGCAATAAAAACTCAATAGTCGACGGAAAAGTGTAGAAGATTAAGATAAAAATCGAGTACGGGAAGAAGAAAAACATGACAAACAGGTATCTAAGGTGCAGCTTGGAAATTTTTGAAATAACCACTAAATTATAGGCTAAACCCAAAAGAAAAACACCTATTGCCAAAAGAAAGAGTTGTGTGAATTGATACTCGCCAGTTAATGCCTTCTGTGTGTAGTCAATTATTCCATATACGGAAAACCACGAGAAGAGATATTTCATCACATCCACTGAAAAGAAATTATTGTTGGATATAAAATATTTAAAATAACCGTCGAATATCTGGTAGAATGTTAATGGAATAACCACGAAACTGTGCAGGAACCAGTACATCTGGGAGGGTATTCCGTATAAACCCATTGTACCATACTTTTTATTGAATGGAACATCAGGGTGCTTTTTTATCACCTGCAGCGTTCCTCTCCCCCACCGTATTCTTTGCTGTATAAGCCCCCTAATGCTCTGTGGAACCTTAGTATACATAATTGCATTGGACATCACTAATTTATAACCTGCCTTTTTTAATCTAACACCAATATCAAAATCCTCAGATAAGGTATCTTCTTTAAACCCACCCACTGCTTTAAGGGCGTCTTTTCTGTATGCCGCAAACCCTGGAAAGATGTAGGTGGAATTTGCTCTGTTCAGCGCATATCTCCATCCAGACGAGAGCACATAGTCGAAGTCCTGAAACCACGTCAAAATATTCCTATTGACTATGCCCTGTATTACCCCGGAGGCTGCACCAACTCGTTTATCCGCAAATGGTTTCACCATCTCAACAAGTGCTCGTTTATCCACTACAGAGTCTGCATCTAATGTAATAATGATGTCTCCAACAGAAATATTTAAGCCTTCATTCAGGGCAGTTGCCTTTCCCCTATGGTTGGTGTTTACATACCTCACACCCTCCTCGTCTTTAACGATGCCTTTAAGTATCTCCTCCGTTTTATCTGTGGAACCGTCATTAACCACAATAATCTCTTTCTTTGCGGGGTATTCTGCATCTATCAGCGCATTAATTGTTTCCCTGATTATTGACTCCTCATCATGAGCTGGGAGGATAATGGATATGTGGGGGAGTTTGTCGTTCTTGTATTGCCCCTTTTTTGGAATGAGGACTAAAATAAGCCATGAAGTATACAGCAACATCATTGCAATAAAGAACAGCGATAAGATTAAGTCAATCATTTTTTGTCTTTATCATATGATGATTTCATGTTAAATATCTCCTTTTATTGTGCAGATAGACACATTTCCATGTTCACATATGATGTCTATCATCTCGGCTTTATTATGGAGGCCACAGTATGCGTTGCCCCCAACTACCACACATGGGAGCTCCGTAACGTTATATAATTCAATAAGGGCGTTTACAGAAGATAATTCCAGATCTGTATCAAAAGAGAATATACTTATCTCCGGATCAATCTTCTGGTTTACATAACTTAAAACAAAACCCTGTTCATCACACATCCTGTTTTTATCGCAGTCCCCGTAAAAATAGAGAATGATCAGGTGATTAAAACCACAGAGTTTTCTTATCTTTTCCAGCATTGTTAGGTGAATAATCTCTCTCCGGTTAAGCCGTTTTTTCTCCCGCATATAAAAGGCGTCGTTCGTAAAATCCTTCGTTACCTCCCTGTAGTCTCGTATTTTCATATCCAGTTTCCATAACTTACCTTCCAGGTATTCTAACTCCTTCCTCATAATATCGCACGTATTACCTCGTAGTTCTCCACCCATATACTCTATGAGGTATGCGGTTGTCTCTATCTCCTCAAAATCAGATATTATTTCATCCATCCTCTCGTTTACTACCTTCTCTCTCTCGCCTTCCATGATCATATTAAGCGCGTAGATGCTGATAAACATAGCAACAGTAAGTATGGCGGCCTGAATAATGATTTTTAGATCGATCCGCGCCATTTTATCTCCCTATTAAACGCAACAAGGTAGAGGCACACAATCCAGAGTATATTGTATGGTATGAAAAAGAATAGGAAACAGATGAACCCAAACAAAAGATCCCTGATGTCTTCTCCCATCTTCCTGAGGGCAAAGAAATTTATTATCGCGTTCATGAGAAATGGGCTTAATCCCAGGAAATAGAAAATGCTTATGGCAAGCGGGTCAAATTCCGGGTGTGCCAGAAACTGCATTATTGTGCTCATAAAATCAAAATCTATAAGACTATAGTATGTAAGTGAATCATATGCCATTGAGAGCAATAGATAAATGGTTGAAATGAAAAGCAGTATCCCCACAACAATACCTCCGTAGTTCACTGGCATGAAAAACATACCGAACCCCCCCAGATCTCTTTTAAAGAAAACATCTCTGTGTTGGATAATGGTCTGTATTGTCCCTGCGTACCACCTCCTTCTCTGATAATAAAACGATCTGATATTGTTGGGAACCTTTGTATATGCATAGGCAGAGAGGCAACACGCCATTTTATGGTGTGCTTTCTGTATTCTGTAGGCAATTTCGGTATCCTCAACGATATTATTCTCATCGAAACCCCCTACCTCCATTAGAATGCTCTTCCGGTATATGCTAAACTGTCCGGGGGTGAGGTAAAGACAGTTGAGGAACGATAGCAGTTTTAGATAAAAACCCAAGCCCATGTTATATTCTACCTCTATAATCTTTTCCAGCCAGTTTTTCGGTTCCTTCACCCTTACTCTAACAACAACTGCCCCGGTCTTCTTATCTCTGAAGTATCCGGTTACCTTCCTTAGAACCTCCTTCTCTACAATGGTATCCGCATCAATGCAGGCAATCAACTCCCCTGATGCTTTTTCAATACCCTTGTTTAGAGACCACGATTTCCCCTTATTTTCCTCGTTATCAATTAAAATAATCTTTCCCCCTTCAGCATACTCTCTTACTATATCTGCTGTTCTATCAGTGGATCCGTCATTAACCACAATAATCTCCAGCATATCTGTTGGATAATTGATCATAAGAAGCGACTCTATTGTATCTCTTATGCCTGCCTCTTCGTTAAAGGCGGGAACGATTATCGATACCCGTCTGTCTCGTTTCAATGGTTCAGGGTCTCTGTAAAAATTATCCCTGTTCTTTATTATCGAAAGGACAATAACCATAAAAAAGAATGTTACTATCCCCCATAGGGCATACACCAAAGCAATGTGGATTTGATTCATATTCTGTCCGATAGACAATACACCCCGTGTTAGGGTTATTAAAAGATAGGCTAAATAGATATATATACCTTGGGTGAGCAAAAGATGTATACCATAGATATCCTATTCCTGGTGTTTGCATTTATAACCCTGTATCTGACATTTCTCTTTCTGGTTATATTCCTAGAGAACAGGAGGGATCTCTTCAGGGAAGTAAAGGGAGAGAGCCTGTTAAGCGTCAGCGTGATAGTGCCCGCCTATAATGAGGCGGACAACATACGCAGCACCCTTGATTCTGTGCTGGGGCTATCTTATCCTCGAAAGTTGCTTGAGGTTATTGTGGTGGATGATGGGAGCACCGACAACACAGCAGAAATTGCCCGGGAGTTTGACGTAAAGGTGATAGTGAAGGAAAACGGGGGGAAGGCCAGCGCCCTTAATGTTGGAATAGAGCACGCCCTGGGGGAGATAATAGCGTGCATAGACGCAGACGCATCTCCTGATGCGGATTCCTTACGGTTGATGGTGCCCTACTTCCTAGATAAAGATGTTGCAGCAGTAACCTCCTCCATATTCGTAAAAAATCCCCGGAACATACTTGAGCGGCTGCAGGAGATCGAATACGTGTTGATAGCGTGGGGTAGGAAGTTGCTTGATTACCTAGACAGTGTTTATGTAACCCCCGGGCCATTGAGTCTGTACCGGGGTGACGTTATCAGGGGGGTGGGGGGCTTTCACAAAGGGGTGCTGACTGAGGATATAGAGATCGCATGGAGGTTGCAGAAAGAGGGTTATAAGATAAGGATGGCTCTGCCTGCCAGGGTTTATACTACGGTTCCCGACTCCTTCAGGATATGGTGGAGTCAGAGGCTCAGGTGGGATATTGGCGGCATACAAACAATCAGGATGTATAAGTCAGCATTTCTAAGCAAGAAGTATGGGGTCTTCGGTTTCTTTATAGTTCCATTCTTCTCCACATCAATATTTATAAGCCTTCTTGGTCTTGGTTTATTTCTCTATCTGCTAATGGTGCGGGCCCTGGATTTCCTGGTCTTTAGTTATCATGCCTACCTAGCGGGAATAGATCCCTTAAAGTATTACCCAATTGTCTTAGTACCAAACGTTTTCACCATCCTTGGAATACTGATTTTTGCATTCTCCATCATCTACGTGATTATCGGTCTAAGAAGCATGAACAGAAATGTTTTAACTCCTGCGGCGATATTTGAGATTTTACTCTATCTCTCCATTTATCTATTTTTATTTCCTATCTTACTTGTACAGTCTTTTTGGAGGCTCCTGGTTTATAGGGAACAAAAGTGGTAACGG
>CBFCYF010000125.1:0-5261 GCA_965602195.1 uncultured archaeon
AACGCAGTCATTCTTAAATATGACTTTGCCATCAAAAATTACATCGCCCTTAATATTTTTTGCCCTGATGATTTTTTCTTTCATCCTAGATACCTCCTCCTGAAATAAGCCACGCCATCAGGGAGTATGCGAATAAACTCAATACACCCCATGACTAATACGATGGCCAGTAAGATTAGCTTTCTCATTTCCTCCTCCTCCATATCCTGATCCTGAGATCATCCTCCATGAATGAGATACACAACCATCCCCACATAATCAAATAGATCAGGGATAATAATACATAAATTCCTCTTAATGTATCTTCCCACATCATTTTTTCCCCTTATCCAATTCCCTCGAATACTCCGCAACCTCCTTCCGGATCTTCATCTGGATCTTCTCATATTCTTCCTCATTCTCTTCATCCATCGATCTCTCAACTTCATCTTTATATTTATTCATCAACTCGATCCTCTTCTTCTCGATCTTATTGGATCTCTCCACCTCTTCCGGTGATTTCTTCTTCTTCGAGATCCCAACCTGCTTCCCTGGATCAATGGATCCTCTCATCGATTGGAGTAACAATCTATCAAATTGCTTCCTCAATTTACTCATCGAGAGGATATTCCCCTTCCAGAATTCATCCTCCTGGCTCCACCGGATCAGGAATTCAATATCCTCCGGGGATCTCTTATCCTTCTCTCTCATGATCCTACATTGATTCATCCAATCATTCCGAGTCGATTCGGATTCCTTGAAATTCTTCACGATATGGGAATTGGGAAGATTATGCTCCATCATCCCGATCAATAGATTTGTGAGTGCCATATCGACTTCCTCAATCGGCACATTACTTTTAACTTTAACTTCTTTTAAACTTCTCTTTATCTTTAAACTTAAAGCGGATCTAGTCCGGAGTCCTCCGGATCTAGTCCGGATTGAATCCGAAATCATCTCTGGAATCTCCGAATCTGCCTCCCTCTCTTTCCTCATCCCAACTTGATTTTCTTCGAAATTCCTGAATTGGATATATGGGATCCCATCGATATCATAGAGATCCAACAATTCAACCTCATGAAGATCCAGGATCGACTCCTCAATCATTCTGGGAGAATACCGAAGATATGGGCAACACTCGATTTTCACATCTTCCGGATCTCCCAGGAACCTTCCCTCACAATCCGCATTGATATACATCAATACATAGATAATCCTCGATCGATCATGCTTTAATTGTGCGAATTTTTTACTCTTCCCCAACCTCTTGTTGATCATTCTCCCTCTTGCCATCTTTCCATCCCCTCCATCTCCCTTCCTAATTCCAGGAGTGCAACCTCTTTTATCTTCTCTCCCATGATCTTCCCGAAGATCAACATAATATACTCCAGATTCTTCTTGAAGAAATCGATCTGCCCTTCATAATCATTGATGATCTTCCCATTCACTCCTCCCAGGAGGATCCCCATAAAAAACACTCCCTGGAGGATCCCATCATCCTTGATCACCTTCCCGATCCTTCCTCTCATAAAATCCGAATTCATCATGAAATTCGGGATCCGACCATACTCCATTCTTAACCCATTTTTTTCTTGATGCATTATTTACCTCCCTTCAATTGTTAGATAAAAACAGGGTTAAAAGCCCATGTTCATGCTTATATCCCCTCACATCACCCGGAGATCTGCTCTTAGGGGCGATCTGAGGGGGTTGTTTTTTGAAGATCATTGATTTTTTTCCTCATAGAATCGAGATCCTTCTTGGCCATTTTTGTAATCTCTAATATTCTCTTATGGAGATCTCTGTTCTCTTTTATTAACTTATCCCACTCTCCCTTCATCCAGGTTCGATAATCCCCAAATTTTCTACAAATTACTAAGTGTTCTTCATACCTCTCTTTAGATTCTTTTTGTAATTTCATCAATTCTCCCCCATCATTTCTTATCAACTTTTTATATTCTCTCATTATCTCATTTAATCTTCCTTCAAGAATTTTGCAATTCTCACAATATTCACCATTCATTATATTCTCCTCAATTTTTTATCCGGGAAGGGGGGGGAGAGGATCGGCAGATGCGATGAAAAGAAAAGGAAAACACAGAGATTTAAGGAGGGTCTACCGATCCTCATATTGATAATTTCTCTTCTCATCTCCCTCGATGTCCAGGTATTATACCTTATAACCCTTCTGGCGTAAAGCCTTTTTTCCTTCATAGATTTGAAGTAATCCCAGGAATACATCCCATTCCGTATCCACATCCTCTCTCTTCGAATATTCGAAGGATTCACCTTTTGATCGGGGGATATTCAACACCGCAAAAGATTTAATCTCTGGATACTCCTTCCCATCTTCCTCGAAGAATTCCTTCAACACCTGATTTAATCCTGCCAACTGATACCAATTATCCGCATACGCCCATTTCCCAGTTTTGAATTCCTGAAGAGTCAACACCTCATCCACGTATCCGAAGAAATCTAACCTTCCTCCGTATTGGAAGATCTCACTCACCCATGCAAATTCCACGAATACAGGATCCACATCATGAACACTTTCCCAACTCTTGAAGGATCCGAAACATGCCTCGGCTCTTTCCACCTGGAGGGGAGTATACTCATTCAACATGATTCCATCATGCCGATCACCTGTGCGGAAGAAGGAGAGGATCATCTCATGAGCCAACTTCCCAATCGACGCCAACTCATCTCTGTGAGTTTTATAATCGATTCCTTCCTTCCCCAATCTCCACGCCCAATCCAGAAGATTCGGTTTCGCCAGCTCACTCATCACCGTACTCACACTCTTCACCCTCTTCCCTTCCTTATTGTAGAACGGTCCTGGCAACCTAGATCTCAGAGTGAAATCCTTATCGGATAACCTCTTCGTTTTACTCACCTTTTTTTTCTTTTTCTCACTCATTTTTTCTCCTCTTTTTTCGCCTTCCGATCATCCTCCAGATCCTTCCATGTACTCACCATCTTATCGAAGATCTCTTGGTATTTTTCAAGAGGGACCTGATTCGATTTCTCATATCCGAATTCTCCCAGGATCGTATAATAGATCTTCTCTCCAAGATTCTTTTTCGCCTCCTGGAAATATTTCAGGATCTCGTATTTCGTGAATCGATACTTTTTCCCCTTATGGATGAAATCCGTTTTGAAGGCATCCTTCGGATCGTACTCCTCTTCCGGATTCACATCGATCACCTCTCCATTGTCATCACTACCGAAGGGATTCATTTCCGCTTTCCTGGGATCCTCCGTGGCTCTCCCAACTCTGCCATTATTCTTCTTCGGAGGATCCGGATCCTTCGATTTCGTGATTCCGGAATACACATCCCATGCGATATTGATCATCGAACACGCCTTTTTTAATCCATCCGATTGAGCACCCTTCAAATCATTGGCAAAATCCAACTTCTGATCCTGATTTCCTCTTAGGTACTTGATCTCAGATCCTCCCCATGCCCTCTTCCTCACCTCTCTCCCATCCGCAAATCTCACCCTCAACTCAACCAACATCGCAATCATCCGATTCTTCTCATCGATCTTCGTTTCGATCACATCAAGATCCCAATCAAATCGGAATACCGCATTGAGTACAGCAATCACGTAATTCACTTCTACATAATCCCACACCATTCCTCCCTTCCCCTGTCTCTTCTTCACATATTTAGTGGGGGTCTTCATCGATAACAATTCCACTTGAGCCTTCACATCCTGGGCGATCTGAATTTGATCCTTTTTCCCTACAGGGATTGGAACTAATCCCTCGATCTTTACTAATTCACCACTCATGATCTTCCCTCCTTTTTGATCAGGATCTTGATCCCTTCCCGGATCAATAATGCAATCGAACAATATCTCTCTCTTGAGATCTCCTTTAAGATCTGATAATCATTCGAAGGGATCCACACCGGATATCTCACTCCCAATTTCATTCCTTTTTTACTCATTCAACCTCCTCTTAATTTCCAGGGCATGGGCACTCGAAAACTCAACTCTCCCTTCCCGATCCGTCAACACATACCCACTCTCATTCTCATAGTAAGATCCATCTGCGAAAAAACTCCTCCAGAAATAGATCAACCCATTGTGAATAATTTTCTTTTTTCCTTCTCTCATTAAAACTTCTCCTTTTTAATTTTTTTCCTGTATCGATCCTTCCCCTCTCTCTCCAACTTCTCCCATTGGGGATTGATCTCTCTCTCCACCTTTTCCAAATCCCGGAGGAGATCCACACACTTCGAGATCTCCATGAAACCCCCCTTCTCTTCAATCCTGGATATCAATCCACCCTTCAACCTCTTCAATGCCGGGATCGAGATCTGGAGTACCACAGATGATTCCGATTCCCGTCGATCGAATCCATTCGGATCCATCTTCAATACACTCTCGATAAATTGGATCATTTTTTCTCCTTCACTTCACATGGTAGGAAAGTTTTATCACATTCATCACAAGCATATTTTGTTTGTACTCCCTCACCATCTGGAATCCAGAAATCATGCACCTTCCCTCCACATTCAGGGCATATTATTTTACTCACTCCCCCTCCTGTAACACATGCTTGCATTCTCGATCTGAGATTTCCTTCAGTTTTTCTTCTGTGATCTCATCCGATCCAGAAGGATATTCCGGGATGATCTGATCCTCTTCCTCCTTCTCCTCCAGGAGTTTTCGATCTTCCTCACTCGAAGGCTCACCGATTCCTGGATGGATCCCGAATTTATATACCGGGGGATGATCCGGATGGAGATTTGAGGTATTCATCTCATCCAATTTCAAGGATTGATTCTTCACCACAAAAAGAGAGATTGAAAAATGTTCCCCATCCCCCTCTTCTTTTCCATGATTGATGTAGAGATTCCACATCTCATAAGGAATCCGATCACTCTTAATCACCGAGATCGATTCTCTCCTCAATTCGATCTCCCCAACTCCATGTAAATCCATTCTTACTCCCATTAAAACCTCCTATTGATTTTTTATTTCCGGGAAGCTATAATGAGGGAAGTTATTATTCCCTCCCTATTATTTACTTCCCCAAAAGGGGATCCATTCAACCCTCCCGGATCCCCTTCTTTACACATCCACAATCCTCTTCAACTCCTCTTCCATCATCTCTACATCCTTTTCAGTCGCACGCACGCGAAGGATCCGAAATGATTCCTGGAGGAATTCCAATTGATCCCTCTTCTTCAGTCCACACACCATCACGAAGAGATCAATACATTTTCTGAGATTTTTTAGATTACTCACCTCTTTACCTTCTCCCCTGTCAA
>CBFCYF010000126.1:0-5220 GCA_965602195.1 uncultured archaeon
ATAAAAATCCAGTGGAAGTAAAAAAAATAGAAAAGGTTCCTTACTCTGGAAGAATCTACGGTGTTACCGTTAAAAACCACGTAATCCTCGTAAAGAGAGAAGGGAAAGCAATCTGGTCAGGAAACTCGAACTATGATCTGCAGTTTCTGGAGGTAAGGTGTGGCAATAAAACCTTAAGCTATGAATGGGTTGATGACTCAGTTTTCATTCTAAATTATTCCTGCAATGAGACAGGCTATGAAATCTCAAAGGTTCTACCTTCTGGAAAACACACACTAGAATTCAGGTTTGGGTGTGATATTGCTTATGCTCAAACCACGGAAGAAAAGCTTGCCCTTAACCTGAGCGTAAAGAAGAAGCACTTCAAGGCAGGGGAGGACCCGGAGTTCATATTTGAGTATATAACTGGAGAGAAGAGAGCTAAAAAAGCTTTTGCCGGTAAACCCGGGAAAGCCCTGAAGAAGTGGGTAACGGAGAACGAAACCATCGAAACCTCGGTCTATTACAACGAAGAATTGATGGACATTCAACCGGAGATAGAAAGGCTGAGGGAGGGTGAATTCTCCATTAAAATTCCCAAAGCGAGAGCATTCAGAGCCGGGATTTACAAGCTAAAGGTAGAGTTAGAAAAGAACGGTAAAACATATACCGAAGAACAGGAATTCCACTGGGGTCTTGTGAGCCTAAACACAAAGAAAAGCATCTACAAGCTAGGGGAGACGGCTGAATTCATCATAGTTGTTTTAGACAAGGAGGGTCATTCCGTCTGTAATGCAGACGTCTCTTTAGCAGTTACTGATCCGGGGAATGAAACAACAGTTTACTCCACTGGTGAGGGGTCGATCACCGCCGGCTTAGAGTGCGGGCTCTATGAAGCCGGTTATCCGGCAGGGATTGAGGGGAACCATTCCATAAGTATTTTCGCCTTAGTCGATGGTGTTGAGGTTTCCTTCAACACATACTTCCTGGTTCAGCAGGATTATGAATTCGATATTATCAGAACCGCTGAGAGCAAGATTGATCCCACGAAAAAAGACTGGTTTGATGTTAGAATCGATATAGAATCCTTTACTGATGCAGAAACTCTAACGATAAGGGAATTTGTTCCGAAAGAATTTGATTTAAGGACAGATGCCGGGGTTACAGTAAATGATGCTGGGAAGATACTGGTATTTAACAGGGATTTGATCAACGGCAAGACATCGATTAGTTATTCATATTCCGTCCCACACACATGGCCTTACCTGTATGCTCTGGGTCCCGCTGAGATTGATTACGGGGAAACATTCACTGAAGCAAGAGCATGGTATGTCGCTGTTGACCCGGAGACAGCAGTGTATAATTCCACGCTGGGTGCTCCGGCATGTACAACAGGGGATTCTCCGTGCATAGCTCCTCCGGCTTTATTACAGTGCTGTGACAACCAGGCTTTTCCAGGCCCGGAACCAAATTACCCGAACACAATAGATGCCTGTATGGACGGAGCAACTACTCCCGGAGGTTGTCATAGTGATGAATCCGTTGAGGGCATAACTGTAGCTGATTTAAACGGAAGCATCTTCCAGCCGGAAGACACAGTTAATGTTACATACATTGTTTATTGTCGGGGCACTAATAAAGACTATCTTGGTGTTTTTTACACCAGTAACACAACCGATCCAGTGTGGGTGAGGAAAACACCTACTGGACTGAAATGCCCCGGCGCAGGTTACCACACCTTCTCGGTTGCGTTTACCTTAGATGATGTTTGTGGGATGCATGCTGTTAGAGCAGTGAACAGGCATAATGCTGAATTGGGGGGTGCCTGTGATATGGACTCAAGTTATTATGATGTGGATGATGTTTCCTTCAGGGTATTGCCGGCAAACAATCCCCCAACAACCCCCACCCAGATTTTATGTAACGGTGGTGATTGCAACATATCAGTTGATACATCAGTTAACCTGAACTGCTCTGGTTCAGCTGATCCCGATGGAGATACTATAATGTACTCTATTGAGGCTTCTCTGCAGAATACAACAACCATCACAGATGGGGTTGATGTGAGTAAAACAGCTGCTGTCTCCGGGATGAAAACATTCTTTGATGGGTTTGAGTCGGGCAGCATTTCGGCGAATTGGACCGGGTATACAAGTAGTAACTATGGAAGGATAAGGGCAACAACCTCTTATTCGCCGCATTCTGGTTTATATCACCTCGCAATGGACAGCTCCAGGAATAATAAGTATGCGACTGAGTGTATCTACACTATATTCGATATGTCTAGTGCATCAGAAATAAACCTGACGTACTGGATTGATGAATCGAACGATGAAGACCATGAATGCCCGGCATCGGGGACTATGGAGGGAACAACATGGCGGGATTGTACGGCATATTCCTGTGACGGGGTGACCTGGCATAAACTCACTGATCTGGCTCCTGCTCCAACATCATATACAAAGAAAACAGAGGATGTAGTAGGCCGTAATTGTGCGGAAATAAATTCATCGTTCAGTATAGCATTCTGCCACTATGATGACCACAAATTTCCATCAGATGGGTTTGCTTATGATGACATAAACATAACCTATTCGCTGTGTGGGGGTTCAGCAGACGAAATAAACACGTCTGAGACAGTCTACAGTGACCTGGGTTATGATTACAGGAGCATAACAGATATGAAAGTTAAGGTTGAGGTAGACTCCTATAACCCTAAGGCATCTAAAAAGCAATCAACAAATTATCCCGACCTGTACCTGGATGTTTACAACGGCAGCGACTGGATTGGTATCGGAGGATTCGGGCTTGATGAGACCTATACCGGGGATTCCCTAAACTCAACAAACACAAATTTCACTCTGACGATAACAGACTCAGGGATATTAGCGGCGTGGCGGGATTCTCTGAATCAGGATATGAGGATTAAGGGCATCTACATGGATTATCATAACTCCACTGTTGTTGATGAAGTCAACTATACAAATATCTGGGTTACGATTAATGGAAGTAGATGGTGTGGTATTGGATACCATACCAGTGAAACAACCCTGGGTTGGGATACAACCTCCCTGGCGGAGCAGACGGGAGTTGATTTAAGATGCAGGGCAATTGATCCGGAAGGAAGTGATGAGTACTCGGATTATTACACAAAGGGTTGTTTCTTGGACATAATCAGATCAAATATCTCTGTTTCGATAAATTCCCCGATAGAAGGCAGGGTCTATACCCCGAACATATCGCTGGATTTCGTAAAGACGGGCGATATCGAAGATTGCTGGTACTCACTGAATAATGGACCGAACATAACAATCGAGGAGCCGGATGAGATCGAGGTTACATACAGGGGTGAGAATACCTTGGTTTTGACCTGCCGCAGTATAGGCGGCGAGCTGGCATCAGATGCCGTAAAATTTATCCTGGGATACTGCACAGGAATCAAACCAACAAGAGCTGAATTTGGAAACGAAGTCGTAACGGGATCTATTTTAGCTCAGGACTATGTGACCGTTAATTTGATGGATGGAGAGTCGATAAACGTTACAGGGTGGGGTACAGCAATTCGATCCGACAACACTATAGAAAATGTCACATCTGTTTGTTATGTGAAGACTTCTAAGGGAGGTGGACGGCTTTCATTTAAGGTATTTAATGGCTCTGACTGGACTGGTGAAATCTGTACAAGGGATATAGATGAAACCGGTGCCTTATCCTGTGACCTGAAGGCGAATGGCATAGACACACCGGATGAGATAAACAACATGAGATTACTATGTCAGGTTAGTGACGCCGACGGAGGCTTTCCCGCGGAGGTAGAAGTAGATCAGATACACGTTGATGTTTTATATGCTGAAAATAGAACGGGGGCGGACTTCACCGTCAGTGTCAGTTCAGAGACCGCCTCAAGGGAAACCTACATAACATTCGAGGTATATGATGCGGACTCTGATGTGAATCTAACGATCATACGAAATGATGGATGCAGCCCGGTTATGTCAGAGGTCATACACACGGATGGTTCTGGCTACGGGAACTGTACATGGCATGTACCTGATTCAATACCTTATGGGGGCTACACAGCACTCTTTAATGCAGCGGACATAAACCAATACCAGGAGCTGCCTATTGCTATAAAAGAGCCGTATACTCTCAGCGGAACATTAAAGAACGCGGAGGGCACCATAATACCTGCAACAACCGAGGTATTTGAGGGGGGAGACGAAACCCCGTTTAGTTCCGGAGACGAAGTATATAATACTCAGATGAAGTTTGGGGTGAGGTATCGGATGAGATTCACTCCAGTCGACCATTTAATAGAGGAGGTGGAGATTAGGGGAATCCGGAATGTAGGTGATTCCATGGATATCCTTAAAATCAACAGAATTGAAAACAAGATAGAGGTAGGCAATAACCAGCTGCTTGATTTCAAACAATTTTATTCCATAAGGATCGGTGCCCTCTTTGATAACGCCACCGTAAAGGTCCGGGCGGAGGGTTCCAGGCTGTATAAATGTGCTGACTTCGATTTTGGGGCACAGAGGTGCGGTGGTTCCTGGGCGCCCCTTAAGTCGATAACGCCGGGTGGGATCTACTCGTTAACCTTAACATCCGGCGACCCTGGCTATGCGGAGGCGGGTCTGGTTTCCGTGAACACAAACAAATCACTTTATCATCCAGGTGAGGCGGTTGGGATAATAATGGTGGTTCTCGACAAATGGGGTCACCTCGTGTCCCATGCGGATGTAGTGCTTAATGTAACTCTCCCTAACTCAACAGACTACATCTACTCGACAGATGCCGGGCAAATAACCGAAACAGACAGGGGAATCTATGAAACAGAGCACTTAGAAACATCCTTAACCGGAGACTACAGCTTGTTTGTGAATGCCTCGGCTTCGGGGGTCAGCAACTACCTTGAGAGTTATTTTATGGTCCAACAATATTTTGATTTCGACATTTTGAGGGATTCCCCGGTTGTGACGGATCCGTGGAGGGAGAGCGTCACAACAAGACTGAGGATAGTCTCGCTTAACAGCTCACTAGCATTGTTCAATTTCACGGAGAGGATTCCGGTGAATTTCACTGTACTTGATTCCCCTGGTGCGTCAGTGACAGGTGACGTAAACTATACCTATATGAGGTGGAGTGGTCTGGTGAATAATTCACAGGTCAGCTATTCAGCGAGACCTCCGTTGAAAACCCCTTATCTGTGGAGTCTGGGGCAGTCGTTTGTAGAGCATG
>CBFCYF010000127.1:0-5035 GCA_965602195.1 uncultured archaeon
CTATGTCGCGCACGGGTTCTGCTGTGATCTCCCACCACCTCCCGTCCGGGGTCGTCATGATGCCGCCAGCACTTGATCCTGTCTCCAGCGCCCTGAGTACCGGGCACCCCTCGCAGGGCTCGCTTTGACCGTGCCACAATTCATAACAGTGGCAGCCGACCAACTCCTGCGGAGTCTTGCCCAGGGATCGCGCCGCCGCCTCATTGACCCACCGAATAGACAGAGACTTGTCATGAAACACGACAACGTCGGTAATGGCATTTAGAATGCTCTTTTTCTCGGTTTCTGATGCCCGTAACGCCTCCTCTGCACGCTTGCGCTCGGTGATGTCTACGATAATCGCTCTCACACCCGCAGGCTTTCCTCCGCGGATAATGGCGTTGGCATATGCAACAACGGGGAAAGTGGTGCCATCTTTTCTCTGCGCTGTGTATTCCACACCACCCAGCTTCCCTCCGCCCAATAATTTGCCTATATTCTCCCTTAGCCTGTCTCGCTCTTCAGGAACTATCATCTGAAAAACATTCAATCCTTTCTTGAAATCTTTTGGGGTATAGCCGAAGAAATCAAACGCCATATGGTTGACGAATGTGAGGTTGCCTCTCTCATCCGTTTCACAGACGGTTTCAGGTAATAACTCAGCCAACTCCTTGAATCTCCCACTCTTTCGAATCGCCCCCTCAGCCTTCTTCCGCTCAGTAATGTCCCGTGCAATCCCACAGAGCCCAATTATTTCACCTGATTCATCACGTATCGGCACCTTAACTACATGAAAAGTGAATGGAAGCCCCCCTATCTTCTTAGTATGCTCTTCTTCCACGACCTCCCCTTCAAGAACACGGGAATCCATTTCCCTGATATGTGATGCAGCTTCCCTATCGAAGAGATCGTCATCTGTTCTCCCGGTTAGCTTCGATGCCGGTAGATTGAAAAGCTGTTCCATAGCAGGATTAACTTGAGTGTATCTCAGAGCACGATCCTTGATGAATATGGAGTCCTGAGCCGTCTCGAATACAGCCCGTAACCGCCCCTCACTCTCCCGCAGCGCCTCCTCCGCCCGCCTGCGCTTGGTGATGTCTCTGGCAAACTCAACCGCCCCCAAGAGATTTCCACGCTCATCCATAATCGGATAAGCAAATATCTCAAAGACCCTCCCCCCCGTTGACACCTCATCTTTAGGGGTGGACGTTCGATAAGCTGGGGCTTTGGTTCGATACACCTCGGCGACCGCACAATCCGGGCAAACATCCTCCCGGCCCTTCAGAACCTTAAAGCATTTACGGCCGAGAACCGATTCCCTGCCAGATAAACCAAACGCCTTGAGTAGGGCATCATTGACGTCAACGAGATTGAAATCAGGATCAACCACATTCATGTTATCCTGGATAGCGTCGAGGGTAGCCCGCATCTTTCGGTGAGCTGCGTGCAGTCTCTCCCCTGCCTTCCTGCGTTCGGTGATGTCCCTGCAGATACCCTCCAGTGCAATAATATTGCCTTCATTGTCAAACACTCCTTTATTTGATTGTATTATCCACCTCTCGTTTCCCGCAGGATCAATTATCTTGTATTCATATGTTGGAGGCACCTTGCCTTTTATCAGATTCGCCCATTCCCTTTTAAAATATTTCATGAAATCAGGGGGTATTATCTTTTTTATAAACTTGGGGTTGTCAAGGAAGTCTTTTGCGTTGTATCCGAAAACAGATTTAACAGCAGAACTAAAGTACTCGTATCTTCCATCAGGCAGAGACATACGATATACGGCCTCATTTAATCCCTCGATTAAGGCCCTGTATCTCTTCTCGCTCTCCTGCAGCTCCTGTCCCGCCCTCCTGCGGTCTTCGATTTCATCCTTAAACTCCTCGATCTTTGATTGGAGTTCCCGATTAGCCTCCTCTAATTCACTTACCCTCTCCTCCAACAACGAGTCAGTCATGATATCCCATCAACAGCAGACAACCTCTCTCTACTTAATATTGATGAATCCCCACTTATAAACTGGGTTTTTGATTCTGTATGGAGAACGAGAAAGTACACGGTTGCCACAGAACCCAGCAGATCATGAGGAGAGTATGCCATAAAAAGGGAATCTAGGCCTCCTTTTGTAACAAAGGCGTTATGGGCTTAAAACATTTGCGCAGAGGGAATTCCTGGCTACACCATGAGCAATCATAGCCTTAACTTTATAAGCATGTTTTCCTTAATTTTCTTTGTGGAGATACTGCTTTTTGTTTCATCACGTTGCTCTCACTGTCCGGCTGCAGAGCGTGTTGTGAAGGAGGTTGTGCCAGAATACTCCGACTACGGAGTAAGCTTTGAGAAGATAAGGATGAAGACAAGCAGAGGTAAGAGGTTATCCTCTGAGTTTAATATAATGGCGGTACCTACGGTTTTGATACTGGATGATGAGGGAAATGAAGCAAAAAGGGTTGTTGGAGCTCCAAGTGAGAGCTCACTGAGAAACGAAATCGAAAAAAAATTGGGGTTAAGGAAATCATTTTTCGACAGAATACTGGGTAGATGATTATGGAGACAGAGGATTTAGGGGGTTTTCTGGGTGAGGAGAATAATATTGCGGTTGTTGGTGTTTCAGGTGATCATGAGAAATGGGGTTACAGGATATATGATGGTTTAAGGTCTGCTGGATTTAGTGTCTGTGCCGTGAATCCGAGATATATGGAGATTGAGGGAGATAGATGCTATCCTGACCTAAGATCCATACCTGAATCGAATAAACCGGATGTTGTGATAACTGTTGTTCCTCCACGGGTGACTGAGCAGGTAGTTATAGAATGCAGGAATCTCGGAATCAAAAAGATATGGATGCAGCCTGGTTCAGAATCAAAGGAATCTATAGACTTTTGCAGGGAGAATGATATCTCTGTAGTATATAATGCTTGTTTTGTGGTTGATGGATTAAATCAAGAAAATTTGATGATTCAGTAGATTCCTGCAAAGACGAAGAAATGAAGATCTCAAAGGCTGAGGCCCTTAGGATGATAGGGAAACTCAAGGGGAGGGTTGAGGAGGTACAGGAGGATAATCCATGGCTTCTGTTTTATGGGAGTGTGGGTAAGTGGAATGTCCGGATCTACCGCAACAAGAGAGATGAATACAGGGTGGTTACAAACGATGAAGTGACACTACAGAGGATACTGGAGGGCCGTAAAATCAACATCACCTGGGAGAGAACCATCCAGGTGGATGATGCGGGCGTAGGCAGCCTGGTTGGGGGAGTGTTGATCGGGGCATGTGACCTGAAGACCCGTGAGTTTGTGTTCGATGAGATTCCGGTTGAATTCTTTCAGGGCGACAGGTTCGCTCGACAAGAGTATCTGGATAAAGCGGCTGAGATTACTTTGGATCTCATCAAACGCCTGAACTGTGATCCAGAGAATACGGTTATTAAGATATGCACTGGACACATCAACACACGCTCCAAGGATGCGTTGAGGAAGGCGGGCTTTGAGGTTCAGGTAGATGAGATAAAAGACCCCCTCCAGACGCTGCTGGAGACCCAGTTCATCAAATACCTTAAAGACTTAGGCTTTGATGTAGATGAAGGCGAACCCGACGACCGAACCTCATCCTACCGCAAAGCATTAAGGTGGGTTAAAGCAGATCCGTCAAGAGAGAAACTAGCCAAAACAGGGTGGAGCAGCTGGAATTAAATTTCTTTTCTACTTAAGGGATTCCACCATCTCATCTGTTATCTCCTCCCACATGAAGTCATTGAAGGCTCCCTGGTCGGTGAAACCAAACGCAGACTGTTTATCTGCATGGGGGACTGTCTTCCCATGTATGTGTTCACTTGGACTGTGTGATGTCGGATAACCTCTCATACGCAGCTCATACTCTATCACGTGATGGATTTCATGGGTTACGCCGCAAGCACATCCCTTCCCTGGACCAAGCCAGCAGTCACCCCACCACCACCTGGGCACCCTATAGGGGATCATCGCAAGAGGTTGAGGAATTCTATAGGATGCTTTCTCAACCCACCCATTAAAACACATACCTCCATAACAGACTCCGGGTGCAGGGGAAGGAGGATTCTGCCAGAAAAGAAACTGGACGATACCCTCCGGAAAACCAGGATATTGGTCTACGATATCTCTTCCGCCAAGCCATGAACAGCGCCCCTCCTCAACCACATATCCCGCGTTCTCTATTTCATAGCCGACTTCCTCCACCCTGATTGATGAATGAGATTCAATATACTCTATTGAGTCGCTGATGCATTTCCCAAAGTCGGCACGGGATCCGTCCTCCATCCTCCCGTCTCCGTGGACTATGAAAACAAACCGTAACCTCCCTGCCTCAGGTAAGGTTGAGGTTGATGAGGTGGAGGTGGAGGTTGATGAGCTGGTTGTTGAGGTTGATGAAGTAGTGGTTGATGAGGTCGTACTCGTCGAGATACTTAAAGTAGTAGTTGAGAAGGCTGCTGTTGTCGAGGCTCCTGGCTGCGTAGGCGGAGGCTGCTGCGGTGCCTCAACCGTGAGGAAGACGAACACAAGTATAGCGAGAACCGCCACCCCAGCCACAGCAAATACCGTCTTGTTCTCCATCAGCTTTTCTTTTAGTAAAGATGCCGCAAACAACCGCATCACAGTCTGGAGGTTGCAGTCCCTACATACACCCTGCCCTCCCCTCCTTCTGCGAGATCACCCACATACCCCGTAAAGTTCCCCCGTATCTCTCTCTCATCAACCATGAATTTTTTGACCTCGCCCTTCACCATGAAACTCGGCAACATCCCATCCACAAGTCCCCCTACCACAACAGCCCCCTTCACCATCTCCGCACCAACCCTTGAGCCAACATCCCCTCCAACGAAAATCAGGCCCCCCTGCATTCTAACGCCAACAAACTGACCCGCATTACCTTCCACCCTAATCTCCCCCCCAGACATACATCCGCCGATATTTGAGCCGACATCACCCTGAATAATGATCACACCACCACACATACCTTTATGCTCTCCCCTATAAGCGGACCCGATGAAGTTGCCTGCATCTCCCCCAACAACTATTTC